>CAKZUM010000020.1 GCA_937921525.1 uncultured Saprospiraceae bacterium | reverse complement strand
TTCACCGTATAAGTACCCACGGTTAAATCTCTATCTTTAAAGACCCATTTGTGGCCTAGATAGGTATTTTGTTCAAAAGTTTTTCCTGCTGGAACGACTCCATATTTAATCAATTTTCCGTTTGTGTTCCAGTATCTATCTACTGCCACCTTTCCCGTATTCTTAAAGGTAACTCTAATGGGCGCACTTCGACTGGCAGCCTGCTGCTGATCGGTTCGAACACTTCTATGCTCTACCTTCATAAATTTGTCATAGGCTGCTTTATCAAAATCAGCATAGTCGTACTGGTATTTTTTGGGGAGTGCATCATGGCCGCATCCAAAGGAAGATGAATCGTGAGGGGCGACTTGGTCTTGGCCATAGCTCTTAAAGACTAAGAGTAACATAAAGATTAGTAAGTGGTGTTTTTTCACGTTTGAAAATTTTTAATAGGATGAAAATTAGTAACTATTCAGCATAAGCTAGAACTCCCCCCGACCCCCTCTTAAGAAGAGGGGGAGACGTTGAATTGAAAATACTTCGCTTCCAAAACGAATTTTTCATCGTAGATGTCTCCCTCCCTTTTTAATACGACTTTTGCACTCTTGAAAATAGTTAAAATGTTCTTTGAAATATTAGAAAAAATAGCGAAATGAGATGGCTATATTTTAGGTAAGTAAATTAAATCACCGTTTGCGTAATATACAATTTAAGCAAATACGCATTTAAGTATTTAATTTTGTTTTTAAGGACTTATTTATAGTCAATATTTCCTTTTCAGGAAAAACATACAGAATTAGAGTAATATTCTAAATCATCTGAAAATTATACGGTTTTAACAATTCATCCAATCTCCTAAGTAGACGTTAGCCTTCTTGATTAACAATTGATGGTTATAAAAACGATATTTTCTCCATCTCACATTACCTGATAGATTCCGATGAACTAATTGCCTTTACTAGCAACATTAAATCACTCGGTGACATATCAAATTTACTATTTTTTCTAATTTCAAAGAACGTTTCAAGCAAAATTCGGTGCAAAAGTCGTATTTTTAAGGGAGGGTCGGGGAGGGTTCTTCGTGTAGTACTGAATAGTTACCATTTTTTTTAACCAGAGAGGTATCTAGTTCAAATAGTATGACATAACATAAGCTATGTGCCCTATGTACCTATGTGGTAAAAAAAACACACATGGTTTTTATCAACTTAATGCTCTAAAATCAAAACTATGTCTTTCTACGAAAAACGCATACTTCCCAAAATGGTCCACTTCGCCTGCGGTCTAAAGCCGACCATGAAGCAGCGAGAAAAAGTAGTACCTAATGCAAAAGGGCAAGTTTTAGAAATAGGCATCGGTTCAGGTTTGAATCTATCCTATTACGACAAGTCGCATGTAAAAAGTCTAGTAGGTATTGATCCATCAAAAGAAACATGGGAAGTGAATAAAGCAAAAAATACAGACTTAGGTTTTGATTTTAAATATATTCAAACAGGTGCAGAAAATCTTCCATTAGATAATAATTCGTTTGATACAATTGTAATCACCTATACCTTATGCACCATTCCTGACGCAATAAAAGCAATGTCGGAATTGCGAAGAGTTTTAAAACCAAATGGTCAGTTATTATTTTGTGAACATGGTAAAGCACCAGATGAAGCGGTATTGAAATGGCAAAACAGAATCAATCCCTATTGGCAAAAAATAGGAGGTGGTTGTCATCTGAATAAAGATATTCCAAAATTGATAAGTGAGAATGGTTTTAAAGTAGCGGATTTAAAAACGATGTATATCCCCGGATGGAAACCCCTGAGTTTTAATTTCTGGGGTGTGGCACAAATTGGGTGAACCCAATTAGATTTGATTCAACACGGAGCTACTTCGTAGCCACACGGATGACACGGATTTAAGTAGGTCGTAAATGTTACGTAATTTAGTTTGAGAAAATCAAAGCCGCTCACGACCTACAAAAAATCCGTGTCATCCGAGTCATCCGCGTTGAATCAAATCTAGCTATGAACTGTGTTGAATTTTCATCTATCTCCTAAACAAAAAAATATGAATCCTATCCTCCAACTAGATGGCATCGCCCAAGCAGCCCTAATAAAAAAAGGAGACATCACTCCCTTAGAATTAGTAGATGCCTCTATTGCTGCTATCGAAGCATTGAATCCAACATTGAATGCGGTCATCACACCAATGTTTGAGGCGGCTAGAGATATTGCAAAATCAGATCTACCCGATGCCCCCTTCAAAGGCGTACCTATTTTATTAAAAGATGGATTAGCTTCTTACAAGGGGGTGCGATTTACCACTGGTTCTGCCTTGTTAAAAAACAATATTGCAAAAGTAGATAGCTTACTAGTACAACGATATAAGGAAGCAGGTTTTATTGTGTTGGGCAAAACAAATATGCCAGAATTTGGTTTATTGCCTACAACAGAACCTACCGCTTTTGGCGCAACTAAAAATCCCTATGACATTACTAAAACCCCGGGAGGATCGAGTGGCGGAACGGCAGCAGCAGTAGCGGCAAGAATGGTAGCATTAGCACATGGGAATGATGGGGGAGGTTCTATTAGAATTCCAGCGTCTTGTTGCGGATTGTTTGGATTAAAACCAACCAGAGGTCGAAATCCATTAGGCCCTTTAAGTTCCTTAGTGAGTGGCTTAGTGGAAGAACATGTATTAACTAGAACGGTTAGAGATTCGGCAGCCGTTTTAGATATTACAGGACAACCTGATCCTTTAGCTTTCTATCATGCGCCAGCGCAAAACGGATCATATTTAGAAGCATTAGATCAACCCATTCGAAAATTAAAAATCGGTTATGCTTTGACTTCTCCCGGAGGTGGCGCATTGCATCCCGACTGTGATACGGCGACATTAAAAACAGTAGAGTTGTGCAAATCTTTTGGACATGAGGTAGTCGAAATGCCTTTAGCAATTCCATTTAGTGGAAAACAAATAGGTAATATATTTAGTGTTTTATGGGCAGTAGGTGCAGCAAGTCCTCTAGCCTTTTATCACAGAATGACAGGGCATCCACCACCGAAAGAATTGGTCGAACCTTTGTCTTATGCGATGTATGAACAAGGACAAAAAGTGTCAGGTGCCGATTATGAATTTGCTAGACAAAGTATGCACCGAGTAGCAAGAGCTGTCTTAGCAAACTTCCAAGATATTGATATCTGGATAAGTCCAAGTTTGGGAATGCCCCCAGTAGATTTAGGTAGTTTTGCACAAAGCGAAACCAACCCAATGGCACCCTCTGAAATGGCAGGTAAATTTTCTCCCATGACCGCACTATTCAATATCTCAGGACAACCAGCCGCTTCCGTTCCTACGCACTGGAATAAAGAAGGTTTGCCAATAGGAGTACAACTAGTCGCAAAATTTGGAGATGAAAAAACAATCTTTCAATTATCTAAGCAATTAGAAGAGGCAGTCAATTGGAATCAATATCAGCCTTCATTGCTTACTAGTATAGAACACTAATTCGTAAGGTAGCTTACTCGCAAAATTCCTTTGAATCACAAAAAAACAAAAGAATTTCATAAGCAGCTTTTGTGCCTTTGTATCTCAGAAATTAAAAGTGTCTTAAAACTAATAAACTTGTGTTAATAGTTATTATAAATAGCAAGTTTTGCTTGGTCAACATCTAGGCGGGAGGCCCGTCCAAAAACTGTTTGATCGGAGATGAGGGAGTGTACTCCCGAACCGCTTGCGGATGGGCGGCTTTGGACTAGCTTTTTTGCTTCTTTTTCAGCAATGGAAAAAGAAGAGTCAACGTCAAATATTAAATAATTTAGTTTGCAGAGTACTAATACTTAAAAAAAATCAAAAATATTTAAATATGAGTTCCTATCACTTTACAGAAGAACACGAATTATTCCGCCAAAGCTTGCGGACCTTTTTAGAAAAAGAAGCCCTACCCAATATTGATAAATGGGAAGAAGAACGACGAACCCCAAGAGAGATTTGGAAGAAAATGGGAGAGATGGGTTTCTTAGGATTATCCTATCCAGAGAAATACGGTGGGATGGATTTAGACTTTTTCTATGATGTAGTATTTAATGAAGAATTGGGAAGAATGGGGTCTGGTGGTTTTGCCATTACGCAGCAAGTGGTGCAGTATATGTCTGCTCCTTATATTTTGAAATATGGGTCAGACGAATTAAAAGATAAGTATTTGCCAGGCTTAATTTCTGGAGAATTACTTTCTTCAATTGGGATTACAGAACCAGGTGCTGGATCAGATGTACAAGCGATTAAGACAAAAGCAATTAAAGAAGGAGATCATTATATCGTTAATGGGGCGAAGACTTTTATTACGAACGGGGTGTATGGCGACTTGATTATAACGGTGGTGAAAACAGATCCATCTTTAGGAGCAGCGGGAGTAAGTTTACTAGTGATCGACCAAAACTCAGAAGGTATTTCTAGAAGAAAATTAAAGAAGTTGGGCTGGCATTGTTCGGATACAGCAGAGTTGAATTTTGATAATGTAAAAGTACCTGCTGGTAATTTAATAGGTCAAGAGGGTAGAGGTTTTTTCTATCTAATGAACGGTTTGCAACTAGAACGAATTTGTGCAATGCCTGCTGCTGTTTCAGGTATGGAAAAAGCAATTGAGCAATCGCTACAGTACATGTCAGAGCGACATGCCTTTGGGAAGCCGATTAATAAATTTCAAGTATTGC
>CAKZUM010000019.1 GCA_937921525.1 uncultured Saprospiraceae bacterium | reverse complement strand
TGGACATTTCAAAGAACAGAGAAGCGAGAGTAGAGAATAGAGACAGATTACGTTTAAAAAAGGACGAAATTTCGTCGTTCTCTGATCGAAATACGTCTCTACTCTCTCTTCTCTGCTCTCTGTTCTAAACAATGTCCAGTATTGTGATGTAATATAAAAATATTTAGGGTACAAATGTAGAATATAGCTTAGACACTTTTAACTTCAAACTCAAATTAGGACGTTGACCTTAAAACAGGCTGTCAACATCTCGTTTTGAGGTTGAAGTTGAGATTGAATTTGATTTTTTTAAAAAAACTGTCAACCATCTGGATAAACTTGTCTAGGACTTCAAAAAAATCTTCGTAAATTACCAAATGGAAATTGGGGCTGGCATTGGGACCCTAACATGTTGGAAGTTTGGATGAAGAGAATTTTAAACAATTTCAATAAAAATAATGAAGAAACCCGCCCTCCTATTTCTTGTCTTATCATACGCATCGTACCTATTCGCACAGCCCATACCTTGTGCGGACCCACCCATGATGACCTCCACTTGTGCAGATGCTTGTGTTATATGTGATATTGACGGGTTCACCGGAAGAAACGATCAGATGGTTGGAGGAGAGGCACCTCCAGGTTTTTGTACCACTACCGTTCACAATGGTCAATGGATTGCCTTCATTGCGGGTAGTACCGAATTAAAAATTAGACTAGATGTTTCTAACTGTCGTAGAGGTTGGGGCTTGGAAGTAGCCATCTATGAAGGAATAAATTGTGAAAATTTTAAGCTCGTTTCTAACTGTGATGGAGATGTAGGTACTAGCCAAGAATTTGTCGCAACTGATTTGACGATTGGACAATATTATTATTTAGTGATGGATGGCAATGGTGGAGATAATTGTGATTGGACCTTTACCGTTTTAGAAGGCGATACCAGAGTAGACCCCTTAGAAGAATCAGGATTAATCATTGGCAACGAAACTTCTTGTCCGGGAGTGGAACAAGAATATATCTTGGAACATCCAATTGGGGCAACCGAATTTTTATGGGAATTAGATAATCAAACCTTACCCGTCAATGCTGCATCTATTACTTATACTTTCGATAATCCCGGCTTTTATTTACTTTGTGCTACGGCATATAATGCTTGCAATGCTGCTCCACGAAGCTGTAAAAGAATTGTAGTAGCGCCCATACCACCAACTGATTTGGGGCAAGTAAAAATATGTGCTGGTGATAATTTTGAAGTAGCAGATACCATCCTAAATGAAACTGGGTTTTATGAATTTTCTATTACTACCTCGAATGGTTGTGATAGTGTGGTAACTGTTGATTTAGAAGCCGTTGCTTCCTCTATTACCGATTTTGGAAGAGTCAATATTTGCGAAGGAGATCGCTTGCCAATAGGGGATAAATATTTCGATCAAACAGGTATCTACAGAGAAGTGTTGACTAATAGATTAGGTTGTGATAGTACCGTAACGCTGGATCTCTTTGTAGTCATCTGTAATATAGAAGCCTCCATTCAAGCCAAGCCAACAGCCTGTTATAATGAAGCTTCTGGTAGTATAAATTTTCAAGTAGATAGAGGCACTCCACCGTTTACGTATAACTGGGCTAGTCTAAATGGCTCATTTGGTGGCAATGGCAATCTTCCAAATGTATTAAATGTAATCGAAGAAAATGATCTTGCCATAGGTCCATATTTCGTCACAATCAACGATAATTTTCAAGACTCCACTATTTTAATTGGCAGCATTGAAGAACCTTTACAATTGACCAGTAACATTAACACCTCTGACTATAATGGTTTTCAAGTATCTTGTGTCGGCATGGCAGATGGTTCTATTGAAGTGATCCCAACTGGAGGAACGATGCCCTATACTTACTCATGGAATACAGGAAGCGATCAAGCAGGTCTGAGAGCTATTGCTGGCGGTACTTATATCTATACCATTACCGATTCCAATGGGTGTTTATTAATGGACTCCACTACCCTACTCGCCCCGCCTCCATTAATAGCCAATGCACAATTTGAAAATCCTACCTGTGAAGCCATCGCAACAGGGGAAATTATTATTGAAAATCCACAAGGAGGTGTACCTCCTTACACCTATCGGCTAGATAATGGACCATATAATGAGAATACTACATATTCAAATTTAGTGGAAGGGATATATCAAATCCAAGTGCAAGATGCCAACACTTGTGCGGCCTCCAAAGAAGTAAACTTAGATGCGCCAATCATCCCTATTTTGGAATTACCTCAAGACACGACCATAGAATTAGCAGATCTTTTTAAAATCATTCCATTACAATTATCAGGAGTCGTCAGTGCTCAATGGAGGGGAAATCTAGGCCTATCTGATTATGAGCGTACAGAGGTAATTGCAACGCCTTTGAATAGAACCACTTATCAACTCACTGTCACCTCAGAAGATAACTGCACGACAGTTGATTCCATTTTGATAAATGTTTTGAAAGTAAGAGATGTTTATGTCCCCAATGTTTTTAGTCCCAATCAAGATGGCCTAAATGATCGACTATTTGTACACGCTGGTCCAGAGGCTAGTAATATACAATCGTTCCGCTTATTCAATAGATGGGGCGAGCAACTATTTGAACAAACCAACATCCCGCCCAATGA
>CAKZUM010000018.1 GCA_937921525.1 uncultured Saprospiraceae bacterium | reverse complement strand
ATTCATGATCAAGATCAGGCCTCTGCTAATTGGATTATATCACACAATATGGGCAAATTTCCAGCTGTTCATATTGTTTTATCAACAGGTGATTATGGGTTTGGTGAAGTAACATATACAGATAAAAATAATTTAACAATCTCGCTTGGCTATGCTGTAGCCGGTAAAGCATACTTAAACTAAAAAAATGGCAATAAAGTTTTTCAAAAGTATAGACTTAACTCATAATGAGTTACAAAATGCAAAATTACATTTAACAGGAACCGAGCCTCAAGCAGACGAGGGTAAAATATATTTTGACACCGCAAGTGATACTGTAAAAGTGTATGTTGATTATGCTACTGCCACGGACGTGTGGGAAACAGTAGCTTTTCAAAGCTGGGCAACAGATCAATTTCTTGAAGATAGCGAGGTAACAACATTTGCAAAATCATTTTCTAAAACCACTGCCTCAAAAAAGAACTTTTACCGAGCTTGCGAAGCAAGCGAGGTAAAGTTGTTACTTAGCCCCCATGTAATCAACAGTAAGATTGCATAAAGTTCTTACTCCTAATTTCATACCACTTTCATCAATAAAGAAATCAGGCGTATGGTGGGGGGCTGCATCCAAGATACTTTGCCCAGCAGGCATTCCTCCTAAGAAAAGAAATAAACTAGGTACTTTATTCGCATATTCCGAAAAATCTTCTGCACCAGTAGTAGCAGGAACTAGCCTAACATTCTCTTCCCCTGCCGTCTCATAAATGGTAGGAATCATCTGCTTCGTTAATTCCAAGTTGTTAAAAGTGATAGGTGTTCCCTTACTAAGTTCTATAATCGCCTCAGCACCAGATGCTTCTGCAATATTAGTAGCGGTTAATCTGATTTTTTCATGAATTTTATCTTGCATTTCAGGATCTAAAGTTCTAATCGTTCCAATCATTTTACAAGACTCTGGAATAATATTATTTCTGACCCCTCCCTGTATCATACCAACACTAATAACTGCAGCTTCTTTTGTAAGATTCATCTGCCGACTGACAATATTGTTTAAGCCTTGAATGATTTGAGCTGAAACGGTGATAGGATCAATACCACCCCAAGGTTGAGACCCATGCGTCTGCTTTCCTTTAACGGTAATGACAAAACGATCTGCTGCGGCCATCGTTCCACCTGGCTTATAAGTAATATTGTTCACTTCTACCATCGAGCTAATATGTAGGCCAAAAGCTACATCAACTTTAGGGTTTTCTAAAACGCCCTCTTTAACCATTAACTTCGCGCCACCTTCTTCTCCCGGAGGTGCTCCTTCCTCCGCAGGTTGGAAAATAAACACTACCGTACCTGCCAATTCACTTTTCACAGCAGATAAAATTTTAGCTGCACCCATGAGCATCGCTACATGCGTATCATGTCCACAGGCGTGCATAACACCCGTTTCCACTCCGTTATATGTAGACTTGACTTTAGAAGCGAAAGGTAAATCCACACGTTCTGTTACTGGCAAACCGTCCATATCTGCCCGTAAAGCAACGACAGGCCCTGGTTTTCCTCCTTTTAGAATACCTTTAACTCCTGTTTTACCAACCCCTGTTTGTACTTCAATTCCCAAATCCCGTAAGTGCTTGGCTACCATTTCGGCAGTTTTGAATTCTCTATTAGATAATTCAGGATTTTCATGAATATGACGACGCCATTTAATAACTTCTGGCTCTATTTGATCTGCCATTTTATTAATGGTAGTTTTAATATCTGCGTCCTGTGGAAAGGCCATCTCTTTGACCATTGGCTGGGCAGTGGCACAAGAGGTAAAAAGACTTACAAAAAGTAAGAGTAAAAAAGTGTTTTGAAACTTCATAATTTAATATTATTTGATGTATATATTGTTGCAATTAAGCATATGCCATGAAATTAACCAAATTCAGTCACAAATAAATTAAAATCCCGTTAAACTTTGATTCAGATAAAACAATTACTATTACTTTTGTGCTTTTATTAGGTCTAATGAGTGATTAGTTTAATTAGAAAATAAACAACAATGATTTAGTGAATCAACCGCCAATAAATAATACGGTTCCTCCAAGACAAAAATCTTTCCTTCTCCGATTGTTGAAAGGTTTAGGGCTTCTTCTTGCCCTGTTGTTATTGGTATTCGTATTGGCGACTATTCTGATTCAGACCAAACCTGTTCAAAACTGGCTGATTAATAAGACCACGACCTACCTTTCTAAAGAATTACAAACAGAAGTTGAAGTAGAACAAATAGACATAGATTTTTTCGATCAATTAGTATTGGAAGGCTTTTATGTAGAAGATTTTCGTGGAGATACCCTCATGTATAGTCGAGCATTAAAAGCCAATTTGAATACAAGTCTTTGGAAAATCATCAATAAGGATGTCCAGATTACAGATCTTACTTTAGAAGACCCACAATTCCGAATATCTCGCTATCCAGGAGAAAAACACGATCAATTTAAACAGTTACTCAATAAATTAAGTAGTCCGAATAATCAGAAAAAAACAGAGAAAAAGAAAGAATCCACGCCCTTCTTTTTGGATGTAGATGCCGTATATCTCAGAAATGCTGTTTTTATAAAAGATGATAGCGTTGGTGGCGAGGAGATAAAAGTGTTACTAAAGCAGGGGGATATATTTGTCGATTCTTTGGATTTAGCAGGAAAAAAGATTAGTGTACAAAAAGCTATTTTGACTGCCCCGTACGTCACCCTTATTAATTTTCCAAAATCCCCTTTACCAGACAGCCTACAAAATAAAGAGGTAGAAGCACCTAAATTAGATACTAAAACTGTACTAGATAGTCTTAAAAAAAATTGGCAGGTGCTTTCTACAGACCTCCAATTAATAGATGGATATTTCGAGCATCACAATTATCGAAAATCACCTGTCAAAACCTCTCCAGATAATGAAATCGATTTTTCACATCTTAAAATAGCGGATATTCAAATCCATTTAGAAGATTTTGAAATGGAAGATTGGGTATTCCAAGCCGCATCTAGACAATTTTCTCTGAAAGAGAGTAGTGGTTTTGTGTTGAATAACTTAACGGCTAATAAAAGTTTGGTGGCCCCAAAGCGAGTGGAACTTCGAGGAATGGATTTGATTACACCTTATACACACCTAAGAGATTCTTTAATATTTGAATTTGATAAATATCCAGACTTTAAAGATTTTAAGAATAAAGTCAAGATGCATGCTTATTTTAATAATGCACATGTAGCCTTGCGGGATATTATGCACTTCGGTCCCAAGCTAAAAAACGATGCCTTCTTTGCTACCAATAAGAATGAGGTATTATACTTGGATGGATTAATTAAAGGGAAGGTTACTTCTTTAGATGGTCGTGATATAAAACTAAAGTTAGGGGAATTATTAGTTTTTGATGGAAAGTTTGATTTACATGATTTGATGGATAGTAAAGAGACCGTCATTATGATGAAAGTCAATCGTTTGAAAACTAGTCTGGAAACCTTAACTCAAATGATCCCCAATTTAAGTTTTCCTCCTAATTTTGAAAAGTTAGGCAATCTTGATTTTGTAGGGAACGTGACGGGGGTATTTGGAAATTTTGCCATTGACGGAGTACTCAATTCAGACATGGGCGCAGCAGATTTGAATCTAGGGTTCGACATTAATGATAGCTGGGATGCGGCCACCTATCATGGGGAATTAGAGTTGATAGATTTTAATTTAAAAGAATGGACAGGAAATAATGATTTAGGTAATGTTACTTTATCTGCCGAGGTAAAAAATGGAGTGGGCCTAGTCTTAGAGACGGCGAATGCAGAACTAAATGCCTCTATTGATCGCTTTTGGTATAAAGGCTATTTATACGAGAATCTGACTATGAAAGGAGCGTTAGATCAAAATAGTTTTGCCGGAGATTTTGCTATACAAGATGAGAATATTGATTTTGTATTTGATGGAGCTATATCTTTTGAACAAGCACTACCAGAGTTTAAATTTAAAGCAAATGTCAATGAACTAGATCTGAAGGCTTTAAAATTAAGTCCTAAAGATTTCAATTTTTCAGGAGATATTGATTTAAAACTACGTGGAAGTAATATTGATGATTTACAAGGCTTTGCGACCTTTTATGATGTTAATATTGAACATAATCAAGCTGATACCTATTTGATAGATTCTTTGAAAATAAGATCCGCCGTAAATCAAGATAGAGATAAAGTATGGCGGTTTAATTCAGAAATGTTTACGGCAAAAGTAGTGGGCGATTTTGAAACAAGTAAGGTTGGAGAGGCAGTATTACAATTTATTGAAAAAAATTATGAAGGAGTAGCCAACCGCTTTAATATTCATAGCAAAGAAGATCAGTCATTTGTGGACAATCGATTTGTACTTGATTTGAATATCATCAATTCTAAAAATTTTACGAATCTGTTAGATGCTAAATTAGACACCATTACTAATTTGAATTTAACCCTAGGATTTGATTATGCCCAAGATAGTTTTTTGATTGATTTAGACCTGCCAACATTCAAATACGATAATATAACATTGGACGGAATCACTTTAGATTCTAGAGGTATGGAAAAACAGACAGGACTTAATTTTAGGGTCAACGGCACGAATATAAATGATCAGTTTCGTTTAGCCCCCCTTTCTATTTTAAGCTTAATCGAAAATGACTATGCAGACTTTTCAATAAATACCAAGGACTTGAATGCAGATACAGATCGTCTAAATTTAAGTGGAAATATATCCCTAGTAGGAGATTTATTTAGTATTAGTTTTCTGCCAACAGATCTAATTATTTTAAATGATAAGTGGGACATTGCGGAAGATAATAATATACAAATAGGAAAAGATTATGTAAAGACCAATAACTTCGTTTTATCCAGAGGAGATAGAATAGTCTCAGTCAAAAATGTTGGTGATAAAGGGATTGATTTGGGCGTTACAGGTTTCAATACGAGTTATATTAATAAAATATGGTCTTATAAAAACTTACAATTCGATGGCATTTACACTATTAACACAAGGGTTAATGATGTCTTTAAGCTAGAAGATATAGCAATAGATGCACAGGTAGATAGCTTTTTAATTAACGAAGATTCATTTGGACAATTAATATTGGAAGCTTCAGCAGACAACATTAAAAGTCCGATTAGTTTAAAATTAAATACCCTTAATGGTGCGCAATTTTTGAGAGGTAGCGGAACATACAATCCCCCTAATATGACTGCTGGGACAGGACTCAAAAGCCAAGCAAATTACTTAGATGTTGGTTTTACCTTAAACAGGTTTCCATTGGATATAGCGGAGTATTTTGTGACTAGTGGTATCTCTAATACCGTGGGAGAGTTTACGGCAAAACTGAGTTTTGATGGGGTTTTGCCAAAGCCTAAAATGGATGGAGAGATCACCATTTTTGAAGGGGCAACTACTTTAGACTATACCAAGACTAGGTATAATATCAATAATCAAAAAGTCAAAATGACAGACGAATATCTATTCGATGTTAGTGATGGCTATATTACAGATCAATTTGGGAATAAGGCATTTTTGACAGGAGGTATTACACATGATTTCTTCGGAAAATTAGGCTTGAATGTTTTGGTTCGATCTGACAATTTTCAGGTGATAAATACCACTAAAGGAGATAATGACATTTACTATGGCACGACAATGGCCAAAGGAGATATTTATTTTTCAGGAGATTTTGATCAAACGAATATTGATATTAAAGCGGAAACGACTAGAGGTACTAAAATATTCTTTCCTTTCAGTTCTGGGAACTCCATAGAAGAAACTAGTTTTATTCGTTTTGTAAACAAACAAGATACTGTGGAGACGAAGTCAGAAGCTACTAAATTTAGAGGTATTAAATTGCACATGGAGATGGAAATGAATGACTTAGCAGAATTTCAATTAATCTTCGATGAGCAAGCAGGAGATGTGATGAAAGGAACTGGCTTCGGGGCAGTCAAAATGGATATGACTCGACAGGGAGACATTTCGATGTACGGTCAATATGAAATAGAGCAGGGAGAATATCTATTTACACTATTTAATTTAGTTAATAAACCATTTACCGTAAAGCGTGGAGGAACCATAGAATGGACAGGGGATCCTTATAATGCGCTGATAAATATTGACGCAGATTATGCAGGACTTCATGCACCACCCGAGAATTTTATTTTAGAATATCTCAACACCGAGAACGCAGAGGCCAAGCAATCTACCGATGTAGTGGTGTCCATGAATCTGACCGAACAGTTATTAAAACCCGAAATTGCTTTTGATATTTCATTTCCTAATCTGGTAGGAGAACTGAAAAACTACACCGATAGTAAAGTAAGAGCTATTCGATTAGATCAAAACGAATTAAATCGCCAAGTCTTCGGATTGATCGTAATAGGAGGTTTTTTACCATCCGATCAAGGAGGCCTACAAGGAAGAGAATTGTTAACGGGGATCAATACGATTAGCGAGTTTCTATCGAATCAATTATCTATGTATTTGACAGAATTCATTTCCTCAGCCGTATCTAGTGAATTTTTAAGTCTGGAAGATTTTGATGTAGCTTACAATGTATATGAATCTTCTTTTATCAATAATATCAATACCTTAGGTACTGGGCATGAAGTACATTTAAGACAAAGATCCAGAATAAAAGATCGTTGGGTGGTTAACGCAGGATGGGATATAGATTTAGGCGGCAGTTACATTCAATCAGATGAAGCCCTATGGGGTACAGATATTATTTTAGAATATGAATTGACAAAAGATCGCCGCTTAAAAATTAGAGGGTATTATAAGAACGAGCCAGAATTATTAGGTGGTCGAAAGAATAATACAGGCTTAGGCCTAAGTTTTAGACGAGAATTTGACAGTCTAGATTTACTTTCTTTTTTGAAAAAAACGTCTGAAACTAATATTCAATCGAATAAAACAGCTAATCAAGCTAATTAATCCGCATTTATTTTCACGGAAATAGCTTTTAAAAAGTTAATTTTCATATTATTATTTTCTTTCCTTTACCATCTATCCTTTACAGAAATTAGGAGAAAACAAGAACCAGCAAATTATATATTGTAACTTATATATTATTTTAATGAAAGTTTTATTTTGTTAAAATATAAAATACCACATACGTATTGTAATAAGTGTATTCATTACAATAAGCCACACATAATTTTGTTTATCTCTCTAAAAATGCCGAATTTTGTAGTCCAAATTTTTGACCAATGGAGTAGATTCCTTACCAAATTATAACCACCTAAGTAATGACAAAAAAATGACTCTGTTGATTCTAAAATACGTAAAAAAATAAAGAAGTTGTTCTCTACCGTACACTCTTTAATTTTTATAAGAAATACTGTTTTGGAACAGATCGTTGAGGTTTGTAAACTCGATGCAGTAGGATTATCGTATAGCGTCGAGGTTACAAACCTCGACGATCCTATAGTGTTTTATAGTATTTGCCAAAGAACCTAAAAGTGTAGGGTAGAGAAAGAAGTTGCACAAAAAGCGCAAGCCAAAAACATCCTGTAGCATATAGCGCAGTCATTCAATAGAAAAGAATAAGTAAAAGGTAAGCCATCGCCACAAAACACAAAAACAGTCCCAACGGCTGGAAAAGCTTGTGCTCAGAAGCACAACACAAAACCAGTCCCAACGGGACGACATCCTGTAGCGTATGGCGCAGTCAGTTAGTAGATAGAAAAGAATAAGTAAAAGGCAAGCCATCGCCACAAAACACAAAAACAGTCCCAACGGCAGGAAAAGCTTGTGCTCAGAAGCACAACACAAAAACAGTCCCAACGGGACGACATCCTGTAGCGTATGGCGCAGCCATTCGACATTCAACAATCGAAATTCAACATTCGGATTTTGAAATTCGGAATTCGACATTCGACATTCGACATTCGAAATTTGAGAACAGAGATATGGCACTCGAGTACAGAGATTTGGAATTTAAAAAGAAAAATATGGCACAGCAAAACAAAGGATTATATGTCCCAAGTATGGAAAAAGATTCCTGTGGAACAGGGTTTATAGCCAACCTAAATGGGATAAAATCACACGATATTATCG
>CAKZUM010000017.1 GCA_937921525.1 uncultured Saprospiraceae bacterium | reverse complement strand
TAGCAGCAACGGCTACTGATGATCTTGAGTGACCTGAACTACCCCACTCTACATAATCGATTATGCTACCAGGATTAGAATATTGAGTATTTAAATATAGTCCCAGTTCTCCATCAGCTTCTGAAATATCAAAAGCACTTACTAATGTCACAATCTCTCCCGGATCAAGTATCAAATCTCCACCACATTCTACAGTTAGTGTACTTAATTGATTATATGATGGGAAATCACATATCCAGTATGAAGAAATATCGACAGATGTATTTCCAGTATTCTTGATTTCAAATCTATCGTTACTATTGAGTTCATTGATAACAATGCCTCCAGTAGTCTGAGATGTTCTTGTCACCGCGATAGAATTACTTAAGCTTGCACATCCAGTGATATTGTTTGCATCACTACCTACTGCTAAACCCGTTATCATACCATCATAACTCAAGTGCCAGATCAAACATACTCCTTCTCCTGCTCCGTCAAAATCTACTGCACTTGGCATTGGTGGCAAGCCTAAAATATTACCACTTAAATCTGTTACTACCCATTGTAAATTAGTTCCTGCATTACCCGTCAAATTCAACGAACCTGCTGGAATATTATCTGCTGCTCCGTCTATACAAAATTCAAATGGACCACCTAATACAGTACCCCCTGCTACATTACACACAGGAGCATTCGGAGCATCAATTCGTTCAAATGTCATTGTTCCCATGCTTGGAATCGACCCATTCGTTGCTAAAGGACCTCCCGTAATCATGCTGATTGCCTCCATCGGATTAGTCGATTGATTACTAGAAGTAAAACTAGTTCCACTATCTGATCCGCCATCATATACTCCAACTGTAACAGCTCTATCTATCCATTGTCCATTTTCAAATAAATTCAAATCTCTAACCCCTACAAACCAATCTGGACTTGGAGCGATCATAGTAGTAAGACTCACTAATGGATGCGAATCACTAATATCAAATTCTAAAGTCACCGCTCCTGGAGAAGTACCAACACCGCCTCCACTTAGTAAAGTTTGTCCTTGACCACCATTGATAATCGCTTGTATTTCTGAAGTTAATGGATTCTTAGATCCCGTTTCTGCCATATTCACAATACCAGGTGATGCCATTCCGCCTAATTCAAATAAGGCTACATTCGAGGTATGTGTCAAACCAATTAAGCCAGAAAAATGAGGGTTAGAAGGAAAAGCTGTTGGATGTGTTTGGCTAGACCAAAAGGCGTCAAATGTCACTCTGTAACGTGCTGTGGTAGTAGCAACAGGTGGCGCAGTTGGGGCAGCAGTTGGGCAAACAGATGGATTGGAATTAACAGACCAATCACTTGCACTGGTTCCTGAACCATCATAGGAAAGAGAGCTCGTACTACTAAAACCTGTAGCATGATCTCCTTGTGTCCATATACCTGCTTGAACTGCTACAGATGCTCTTTGATTGGTTGTTTGTCCCCAATCTACATAAGATACAATAGCAGCAGAACTACTAAAAGATCGAGCATTATACAATCCCAATTCATCATCACTAATATCATAACTATTGAAGCCTGATAAGGTCACAGACGCTCCAGCTGCCAAGGATAAATCACCACATTCAACTGATAAATCACTTAATTGGGTGTAACTTGGAAAAGTACAAATCCAGTAGCTAGATATATCTACAGTGGCATTGCCGTTATTCTCCAGTTCAAAAGTTCCATTCGGAAACACCTCAGATATAACAACCTGAGCTGTACTAATACTTATTGCCAATAGGGCAAAAAGCGGAAGGAGTAATATTTTTTTAAGGCCTATTGGGTCAGAACTATACATAGTTTTTCCAGCCTCTTTTTGGTGTACAAAAAAAGAATTCATTAGATTAGATTTTAAGTGGAATCAATTAATCAATAAACAATCATTGAGAAACTAGATTCATTATGTTAGAAAATAGATATGGGTGTGGTTTGTTATTTATAACAAAATGATAAATCGGTTTTTGATAAGGTGTTACTGATTTTATTCAATATACTTAAGGTAATCCAATTGCTATGCCAAGGCTGAACAATATCTTACAATTAAATTCAAAAAACTCATTTTCAGTTATTTATAAATTATACATAATTAATTTTATTTTCAATAAAGAAGCATTTTTTACGAAATATCGTAATGTTACGAAATTTATACAATGGTAAATTGTACATTATATTTTAAAAAATACGCCTACATTATAAGAAGTAGCAGCATAAATTAATTTCCCAGAAAGGGCCGTTCCAAATCCAGCAGATACACCCCAGTTTTCTCTAATGTTATAAGCGATTTCAGGTCCAAAGGTCAAATGCTCACTATTATTAGCAAAGATGCTAGTACTGTTTTCTCTTTGTCCTTCAATGCCATTATTGGTCGATTTAATTCCATACAATCTGGCAATTGCTGTTAAGCGATTATCAAATAAAGTGACCCCTGCTTCTACGCCATATCGAATCTCATCAGAGAAGCCTTCTGTTCTATTATTGTACCCAGCATATGCACTAGCATAAGCATTCGTCTCTCCTATTTTGAAACCAGTCCCAGCATTTAGCTGTAGCAATTGATTAAATTCTCCATCTCCTGTTTGTAAGTTTCCCATACTTCCACCACTATCATTTCCTAAAGGTATACCTATAGTAATGGAAGCACTTAATGCTATAGGACCGCCAAGTATTTTATAATTGATACTTATATCTGTATCGCCAAGACTGTTAATCGCTTCGCCCGGAATGATGATTTCTTCTGTTGTACCTGAAACCGTATTATTAAAATAAGCCCTACTTAAAAAAGGAAAGTAGACAACCCCTGTTAATTTGTCTGTAAATCCATACTCTGCATAAATGCTAGTATTGAACAATCCACTAGTAACATTCGGATCTATTCGCCCATTATCCGTATAATGCTGATTTGAAATAATCCACCATTCGGAAATTTTTATATACCCTTTATTTTTAAGTTGTGGCCAAGGACCACCAGCGTAGATAGTTGTCGAAAAGAAGAATAGAATTAGTACTACAATGTTTTTTATAATTGATTGCTTTTTCATTTTAATTAAGGTTATTAAGTTAAGTACTAATTAATTTTTCCATCTCCTACTTTCACGCTGAACGGTTTACAGTAATACAAAATATAATCAAAATCGTTTAAACCGACACCATCAATTTCGTAAACATGTGCTCCTTTAAAAACATCTACTGGTCCAATTTCAAATGCACCATTGTTGGTATTAGGATTATTTGTTAGATATACATACAAGCCCGGTAATGCAGAGGTTGTTTCATAATTTTCGGAAATAGATAACAACAATTTTCCATCGTTTTCTTCTAAGGTAAAATCTCCCTCTAGTTTATAAAAAGTTGTGGTTTGGATAGTACCAACTCTTGCAGAAGATACTTCTTCAGATATCACAGTTGAACCTGTTCCGCCGATAGTTATAGGTATTAATTCAAGTAGGGGTTCTTTACCTTCTAAGGTAACCATCGCACTTACCATTACGGAACCTTGTTGAAGCGCAGTTGCCAAACCGTCTTGATTAATGGTAAGAAGTGATTCATCTGAACTGCCCCAGACTACTCTTCCTTCTTCTATTAAACCTACATTATTTGTATAGCGTGCCGCAAATTGAAAAGTCTCACCTTGTGCAATAACTTCTGGCATCATGGTAATCCGCAATTGCTCATCTACCATGTCATCAATAATATCATCTCCTATACAGGATACTATTAAGGTGGATAATAATAGATAAAAAATAGTATTTTTCATAAAGGTTAATTAAGCTGATAAATTTACTCGCACAAAGATAAAGTAGATTGCTAGTTATAATATCACAAAAGTTTAACAAGACATATTACGAAACTTTTTTGCTACATAAATTATTGATAATCAAGATTAAAAACATCGATCAGCTATTCTCTTTCTTTGTTATTGTCCTGCCTCTGACACTAACAGAAAGACTTAGCCAGAATAAGATTCATTCTTGTAACATATGCGATTTTATTCTTGTTATTTCCGTGATAGTTTTGTGATACTTAGACATTATTTTTGTGACTTAGTACTAGAGCATAAAACTAATCTCATAATCTCATCTACATTTCTAATGAATTGAACAAACACTCCACCTTATGAGAAAAGTATTAGTAGTAGAAGATGATCCTAACATTATTGACTTGTTAGAAATTCATCTAAAAGATTTAGAATGCAATCTTGACAAATCCAACCACGGAGCAGAAGGATTGCAATATGCCTTAAATAATTCTTATGATTTAATTATCCTAGATTTAATGCTTCCAGGAATGGATGGATTAGAAATATGTAGGCGAATTCGTGCTAAAGAAATCCACACGCCTATATTAATGTTAACTGCCAAAGCAGAAGAAATTGATACGATTATCGGTTTGGAAATGGGGGCTGATGATTATATGAAAAAACCATTTAGTGTAAGAGAATTTATTGCCCGAGTCAAAGCTATCTTTAGAAGAATAGATCGACAAAAACAGCAGCCTGTTAATTCGACAAAAACCATTTTACACTTTAATGATCTTAAAATTGACTTAGATAAAAGAAAAGTGAGCATCAAAGACAAACGAATAGATCTATCCCCTAAAGAGTTCGAACTCTTAACCCTACTAGCTGCTAATCCCGGAAAGAGTTATGAACGAACAAAACTTTTAAATCTTGTTTGGGGGTATGAATTTGAAGGCTATGAACATACAGTCAATTCTCATATCAATCGACTTAGAACTAAAATTGAACCTGATTTACAAAATCCAATTTATATTCTTACTACATGGGGGGTAGGCTATAGATTCAATGAAGAACTGTAGACGCTTGTATTTAGTAGTACAAAAAATAGTCCAATGAAAAAGCATAACTATCTATACTTTAAAATATCCCTCGCATTTTTAGTCCTACTCGCGACAGTAAGTCTAACTTATAATTACATTTCCCACTATGTAGCGGAAGAGTACATTTTAGAAGTCAACCAAAAATTATATGGTGGCGTAGCCGACAGTACAAGTATGGTGACTAATCCGATGGCTGATGGAGAAATAGACCAAGCTGCTATTATGGATATTATGCATTCTATGATGGTAATAAATCCTAGCGTAGAAGTTTACCTTTTGGATACAACAGGCACTATCATCACCCATGTTGCACCAAATAAAAAGGTGAAATTAAAATCTGTTAATCTAAAACCTGTCAAGACTTTTATCCAATCTGGAGAAGATCGTCCATTTCTAAAAGGAGATGACCCAAGAAATCCCAATACTCAAAATATTTTTTCGGCAGCCCCTATCTTAAATAAAGGTCTATTACAAGGCTATGTTTATATTATACTAGCTAGTGAAGAACAGATGGCTGTTGTTTCTGATTTAAGAGGTAGCTATATGTTTAAATTGGGAAAGCAAATGGCGTGGATTACTTTACTAAGCGCCATGCTTCTAGGGCTATTAACTATTTGGTTTTTAACAAGAAATTTAAGAGGAATTATTGAAACGGTTCAACGTTTTAAAGAAGGAGATTATTCCGCTAGAATCACCCCAGAAAATAGCGGGGATTTAGTGGTATTAGCAGATACCTTTAATGACATGGCAGATAAAATTGTAGACAATATAGACCAGCTAAAATCCGTAGAAAACCTAAGAAGAGAACTAATTGCCAATGTTTCACACGACTTAAGAACACCTCTAGCTATTATGCAAGGATATATCGAAACTATGCAAATGAAGAATGAGACTTTGACTGTTGCAGAAAGAGAAAAATATTTAGGTACGGTCTTAAATTCTTCCCATCGCTTATCTAAATTAATTGCCCAATTATTTGAGTATTCTAAATTAGAGGCTAAACAAATAGAACCAAAAAAAGAACCTTTCTACATTGGGGAATTAGCACAAGATGTATTCGCTAAATATCAAATATTAACCAAAGAAAAAAATATTACTTTATCACTAGATATGCCGAATAATCTGCCTATGGTATTTGCTGATCTGGGTTTGGTAGAAAGAGTCATCCAAAACTTAATGGATAATGCCGTTAAATTTACACCAAATGATGGCAAGATTACTTTACAGATTAGTCCACTCAATCATCATGTAGAAATCAAAATCGCAGATAGTGGGCCAGGTATTTCCGAGGAAGATCAAGTACATATTTTTGAAAGACACCGTAAAGGAGAAGTTAGCAATGGCGCTGGACTTGGATTGGCAATCGCACAAAAGATTTTAAAATTACACAATGCGACGATTCGTGTACAAAGCAAGTTAAATGAAGGGACTACTTTTATGTTTCAACTGCCTTGTTATACGTAGAGCAAAAAAGCACTTATGAAAATTCTCCTAGCTCCCGATAAATTCAAAGGATCAATATCCGCCCATGAAGTATGCGAAGCCCTCTCCAAAGGAATCCAAAAAGTCCATCCGAATATGGCGCTCATCTCCAAACCTTTAGCAGATGGGGGCGATGGTTCCTTAGCTGTATTGGATCATTATTTTACTTTAAAAACTATTAATAAAATTGTTCAAGACCCCTTAGGTCGACCTATTAAAGCCCATTACAAAATGACCGATAAAAGTGCCTACATTGAAATGTCTGTTGCATCAGGCTTGGCACTTTTAAACCCAGCAGAACGCAACTGTATGAACACCACTTCTTATGGAACAGGTGAATTGATTAGAGATGCTTTTGAAAAGGGTGCAACTACCATCTTTTTATTTATTGGAGGGAGTGCTACTAATGATGGGGGCATTGGAATAGCGAATGCCTTAGGCTATCAATTTTATGATTCTAAAGGTCAGTTATTAGCACCAATAGGCCGTAACTTAGTTTTGATTGATCGTATTGAAAAAAGCTCACTTTCCATTGATCTAAAGTCCATTCAGGTAAAAGTAATTTGTGATGTAAACAATCCTTTCCATGGAAAAAATGGAGCTGCTTATATTTATGCGCCACAAAAAGGCGCAAATAGGGAGGAAGTAATCCATTTAGATAGAGGCTTAAAAAATCTAGCGAAATGTCTAACGAAGTATGCTTACTCAGATATTGCTACTGTCTCAGGTGCAGGGGCAGCGGGAGGCGTAGGTGGTGGAGCGATGGCTTTTCTAAACGCTCAATTGCAATCAGGCATCCAAACCTTTTTAGACATTACTGAAATAGAATCTGTATTAAAAAATTGTGATTTAATCATTACAGGAGAAGGCAAAATTGATACGCAAACCGAACAAGGAAAAGTGATAAGTGGAGTATGTCAACTTGCTCAAAAATATGATAAGCCTGTTATAGCAGTATGCGGTGATGCAGATTTTCCGATCTCCAAAACATTGGGACTTCAAGCTGTTTATACTATAAGGAGTCGATCTAATTCTTTGGAAGAAGCCATGCAGACTGCCGCTGATAAGGTAGAGGCAATAGGGGAATCTATTGCTTACAAAATATCGACCTGAGTAATCCTCTTACGATCAAATATATCCGAATATTCAGGACAGTGGTAAAATAACCTCTAATTTTCCAAAGGCAATAAAGGAATCTGCATCACATAATTATCCGCCGTCATATACAACATTGTACCAGCTTTATTCAAGGCACAATTAGCCGTAGCTTGTCCTGTATTAATCGTACCTAAATGCTTCCCTTCGGGCGTAAAAACTAACACCCCACCAGGGCCTGTTGCGAAAATAATTCCATCTGCTCTTACCTTTAATCCATCGGGTAATCCTTTTTTGGTAGCTACCCATTTAGTCGCATCAAAAAACACCGTCCCTTCACCAACAAAATTATTTTGAGCATCCAAATTATACTTCATCCAAATGGCTCGTTTGGGATCAGAAACTGCTACATACAAAACGCTTTCATCAGGATTAAATGCCAAGCCATTAGGATAAGTTAGCTCATCTGTCATTAATTCAAGTTCCTTTTTATTCGGTAAGTGACCAAAACGATAGACACCTTGAAAATCTAATTCCTTTGCTGGGTCTTCCATTTTTTTGGGCAAACCGTAAGGTGGATCTGTAAACCAATATGTGCCTACCTTATCTTGAACAATATCATTCGGACTATTCAATTTCTTTCCCTTGTAGTTATCTGCTAGTATGGTAAAAATTGATTGGGGAGTAGCTAAGGAAGTATTCATCGTAGCAACGCTTCGATTTCCGTGTTGACATAATACCAATTGCCCGCGCTGATTAATAATTAATCCATTGGCACCTTCTCTTTTCTCCTTACCTGTATAACCTGAGGGTTCGATATATTTTTTTTTACCTTGCCCTTCTTTCCAACTCCAAACAATATTATTAGGTACGTCTGTCCATAGCAACATCTGCTCTTCTTCTACCCATACTGGCCCCTCACTCCATGTGAAACCTTCTGCTAAAGTATCAATAACTGCTTCTCTGCTTATTATTTTATAAAGAGCAGGATCATTAACTTCTAAGGGGGATGTATTTGTCATATTAGTGGTATTTTCTTCACAGGAAGCGATTGATAATAAAATTAAGAAAAGGAAGATGTTATATATTTTCATAATGATTTGCGTTGCTATTGTTACTCGTTAGTTGTTCAATTATTTCTACTAAAATTTCTTGAGGTGTATTTTTAATATTAATATTTATTGCGTCTGATGGGGCTTCCAAGGTATCAAATTGAGATCGCAAAAGAGCTGGGGGCATAAAATGGTCTCGTTGTTTCATTCTCTCATAAATTTGCTCAAAACTACCTTCTAAGTATACCCATATCGTTTCGGCTGTTATTTTATTAGACAACACAGCTCGGTAGGTTTCCTTTAAAGCACTACAGGCTATTACTGCTCCTTTATTTACAATTTCCCTAGTCACTAATTCATTGATTGCTTGTAGCCAAGGCCACCGATCCTCATCTGTTAAAGCCGCTCCCCCAGCCATTTTATCTATATTACTTTGAGGATGAAAATCATCTCCATCATAGAAAGGGTATTCTAATTCGGCTGCTAACAGTTTACCTATAGTAGATTTACCACAGCCTGATACACCCATTATATAAATTATTTTATTATCCATTAGTCTTATTAAAAAACATGAAGATAGAAAATTAATAAAATTTTTTATCATATATGAGCACTTTGTAAGCTAAATATTTTAAATAGGGCAAACGAAAAGTCAAAATCGTAATATGTAATTCATTGGAAAATGTTTGGGTCGATGGTTGAAGTTTGTAACTTCAACCTAATATTTTGAAAGTTTGTAACTTTCTTCCACTAATACATACTAATACATATTATAAAAACGACTTTTCGTTCGCCCTAA
>CAKZUM010000016.1 GCA_937921525.1 uncultured Saprospiraceae bacterium | reverse complement strand
TTAGAACAGAGAGCAGAGAAGAGAGAGTAGAGACGTATTTCGATTAGAAAACAACGAAATTTCGTCATTTTTTTAAACGAAATCTGTCTCTACTCTCTGCTCTCTATTCTCTGCTCTTTAAAATGTCCAGTAGTGTGAAATGGATAAATGGCACTTTATTTATATCCTTATTAACCTGATTTTTATCGGATAATAAAAGATTAAGTAAGGTTTCTTTTCTATTTTTTAAGGGTTTATATTTGAGTAAATATTTATTTAAGTAACGACAAAAAATAAAGAATGAAATTTAAATATGTAGTTCTTATTGACGATGATCCTGCAGTCAATTATTATCATAAATATATGATTGAGGGGGCAGACTTTACAGACAATATTCTGGTTGGACAAAGTATAGAGGAGGCCTTAGAGATTTTAATGGAATTTCAAGAAGTGAACGATATAGATCCTAGTCTAGTGGTATTAGATGTAAATATGCCAAGATATAATGGCTTTGAATTTGTAATGAAGTACTATGATATATTCCAAGAACTTAGAAGAAGAAATGTCATGATTATCTTTTTAACTACTTCCAGAAATCCAAGTGATATTGATAAAGCAAGTCAACTGGATGTCATTAGCGATTATAAGCAAAAACCAATGACAGAAAGTATGCTGATGGAATTGAAAGAAATAGTTAATAAAACGAATGCTCAATAATCGGATGGGCGGTGGTCTTAATGGAGAATTGAGAATTGAGAATGGAGAATTGAGAATGGAGAATTGAGAATGCTTATAAAACGTTTACAATCAAGACTTAATTTTTACTGGACAATAAAAGTGGAATAAACACTAGTATGTTAATTTAAAATGTACATGAGAAATACACCTCTAAATCTCCCTTTCTATGTATGAGATAAAAATCATTTGCTATGAGTATTTTTGAAAAAATAATACCCTCTAGAAGAGTAAAACAGCCAACGACTAATGAGCGAATTTTGTTGATTGAGGATAATCCAGCTGATGCGAGACTCTTAGAAATTTTATTGGAAGACACTGACTTAGGGGATTATGAGATCGTTACTAAAACAACCTTCGGTGCAGCAAATGAATTATTAAAAGATGGAGAAAAATTCGAGGTAATCTTATTGGACCTCTACCTGCCTGATAGCAATAAATTTGAAGCACTCAAACAACTAAAAACGGATTTTCCTAACTCTAATGTCATCATGATGACAGGGTTAAATGATAAAAATGTAGGCCTTCAAGCGGTGAAAGCAGGTGCTCAAGATTTTTTAGTTAAAGGAGCTGTTGACTCAGATACTTTAGCAAAAACACTTAGGTACGCCATAGAAAGAAATAGAGTCATACAACGTCTGGAAGAAACACAGCAACATGCCATGTTGACGGAGGTAGAAATGACCAAAAGTCAAAAGCGATATAGAGAAATTTTCACTCAATCTAAAGATTCAATTTATATCTCTACGTTAACAGGAGAATTAATTGATTTTAATGAATCCACTGAAAATTTATTTAAAAGATCAAGAGAAAACTTACAGAATCAATCCATCCATGATTTTTTTATTACCCCAGAAAGAAAGAATGAATTTCTTTTAAAATTAAAGTTAACACAGTCTATCATTGATTATCGGATTGATGTAATTCGACCTAATGGGGAAATCAGAAATTGCCAATTGTCAGCCAATATGCTTTCGACAGAAGACTTTTCTGGTTACAATTGCATCCTTAGAGATATTACAGAATCTATCCAAGCAGATCAATTAAGAAAGGCAAGAGATTTAGCCGCACATTCAGCCAAAATGAAAGAGCAGTTCATCGCTAGTATTAGCCATGAAATGCGAACACCTATGAATGCCATACTTGGCATGAGTAATATTTTAGTCCAAACAGAATTAGACACAGAACAAACTAAACTGGTCAGTTCTATTAAACAATCTTCGGAAATACTACTAGGGATTGTAAATGATATTTTGGAGATTTCTTCTATGCAAAATCAAAAGATTAATTTTGTGCTAGAAGATTTCGAGTTAAAGGAATTAATGGACAATTTGGTGAATGTAATGCAATATAAGGCACAAGAAAAGGATCTATATTTTCAAGTGTTTATCGGCAGCAACGTACCCAATATTATTCGTACAGATAAACTTAGGTTGAATCAAGTTTTATTAAATTTAGTTGGAAACGCTATTAAATTTACGGAAGAAGGATATGTAAAAATCTACGTAGACAAATTGTCGGATTATGATGGTGGCGTGCATTTGCAATTTACAGTAGAAGATTCAGGTATTGGTATACCAAAAGATAAGGCGGATGCTGTTTTTGAATCTTTTACTAGAATTAGAAATAAGGAGAAACTATATGAAGGTACAGGACTAGGATTGGCTATTTGTAAAAATATTGTAGAGCAGCAAGGCGGCAAAATAGCTTGTATTAGTGACTTGGGTCATGGGTCAAAATTCTACTTTGATCTATTGATAGAACTAGGAAATGAAAATAATATCAAGCGAACGCCAGATATTGAAGAATTCCAGTTTGATGAAGAACAACCCTTCAATTTATTGTTGGTGGAAGATCATAAAATGAATCAACTGGTTGCTAAAAAGACCCTACAAAAGAAATTTAAAAATATTAATCTTACCATAGCCGATAATGGGCAAATTGCCGTGGATTTTTTAAAAGAAAAATCTTTTGATTTAGTCCTCATGGATATTCAAATGCCAATAATGGATGGCTATGAAGCAACCGATTATATCCGAAACAATATGCCACCCGAAGTAGCTAATTTACCAATTTTAGCAATGACCGCTCACGCACATATTGCGAAAGATGAAAGCTATAAGAAACATGGCATGGATGACTTTGTCTTAAAACCTTTTAGACCAGAAGAATTATTTTCAAAGATCAAGAAATACTTAATATTGACTAAGGCAGAATTAAAAAGATAGTTTGTATATTTACTAGCACACTACTGGATATTGTTTAGAACAGAGAGCAGAGAAGAGAGAGTAGAGACGTATTTCGATTAGAAAACAACGAAATTTCGTCATTTTTTAAACGAAATCTGTCTCTACTCCCCGCCCGCCTGACGGCAGTCGGGCTGGTCTGCTCTCTATTCTCTGCTCTTTAAAATGTCCAGTAGTGTGATTCTATAATTATAGTGACACCCTTCATCTTGCATGCGCATTGTTATATTGTGTGTTAAAGACCATTAAAACAACAATTACATAATTCAATTAGCCTGTTATTGACGTAGATTTTATGTTTTCTGATATTAAATAATTTGTTTATTTTTTACTTGATTAAAAAATAAAAGAGTGTTGGGATAAACAAGCAGAATTTTAATCTTCCATAGTTATTCTCACGAGCACCCCAACACTTTCGACATACACAAGTTTAATATCTTAGAAACTTTAATCTTGTTTCAAAGTGTATTGATTTATATAGGTTATAGTTAGATCACCAACAAATTGTCTGGTATCTTTGGACGATAAGGATTAGTTACCTCTCTATGATATTTAGTAGTTGGATCATGTTCCTATTTGTTATTTTATTGTAACCATGAGCATAGATCGAGCAGGAGTCATAAGGTGAAATAAAGACCTTACCTCTTCTATTCTAATTTACGAAGTTGGTAAAATGTAGCAGCTAACTCTTTTATATGAAGTTGTTTAAAAATGTAATTTAGAGTTCAAAAATCATATTGTAGGATTCTGAGAATTACTTTTTTAAACTGCATAGCAACGCTACGAAACTTAAAAAAGTCTTTATCAAGTTCTTGCAATATGGTTTCCGCCAGATGTCGAATAGGCTTGGACCTAAAGACATTTTTAAACAATTTCTATACTACAAAGAAAGCTTAGTATTTATAAAAGGAAAGTCGTTTGGTACTCATAGTAGTCTTGTTCAGTTGGTTCATTGTAATAAAATTTCATTTGGCTTTGGACAGTAATTACAGAGTCAATTTTAAACTATTTAAATCGCTCACGGTCTGTTATGAATAGAATATTTATTGTGTCGGGAAAATCGTTTGGTACTCATAGTAGTCTTGTTCAATTGGTTCATTATAATAAAATTTCATTTGGCTTTAAACAGTAATCTAATAAGTGATTCTATCTTATTTTTTTGTTGTAGTCTTCAAAAAATAAAAAATTGTTTTCAGAAGTTGCTCAAAAATCACTTCCAGTTCTAAAAAAACATATTGGAAGAATCTGAAAAAGACTTTTTAAGTTTCTCGTTGCGTAGCTATTCTTAAACAACTTCAGCAATAATAGGATAAGTCTACTAGATACAAAATTTAATATGTAGCAGTAAACCAAATCTAATATTCGGCTAACCAAAAAGGTATAATGTGATTTTTTGAAACGGATACTATTTTTTAGTATTGTCTTAACTAGGTGGGAAGTAAACGATTAATTTTATTAAAGAATAATTGTTAACCATTTATATATTATTCTTTTTCAAATACAATGCCAATAATAAATTATAAATATAAAATAATAATTATTAATAAAATATAAACCAACATCACTACTGATTTAATCACAAAACTTAGGTCTACATATTCTATACTCTCTTCTTTCTTCTAAACAAGCCACAGCTCTCTTTTAAAGACCTGAAAATAAAAAGGCAACCTACTTTTTTTGATTAAAGATTTATTAGCTTAGAGCTTGTCTAAATTTCTACTTCCTGATAACCAATATCTTAGGAACTTGAGTTCGCATTAAAATAGTCACCTAGCTCGCTAGGCAACAATTTTAATGCTTCCTCAAAACCCTAAGCTATTGATAATCAGTTCGTACAAATTTTAGACAAGCTCTTAAATGGAAAGTATGCATGAAAAAAAATTGCATAAAAAAACCCTCTTAGAAAACATTCTAAGAGGGTCTATTTTTAATGGACATTTTATCCTAAAAGCTAATGCTTCATGGAATAATTATCTATACTAAATTTAATCAATTAAGATCATTCGCTTCTTTACTACATGACCTGCGGTCTCTAAGCTATAGAAGTAAATGCCATTCTTTGCTAAGTCTGATTTGTTGATTTGT
>CAKZUM010000015.1 GCA_937921525.1 uncultured Saprospiraceae bacterium | reverse complement strand
TTCCACTTGTGCAACTGCGGCAATGGATGCTAAGGCCTCGCCTCTAAACCCCATCGTATGTATCGCAAAAAGATCTGCAGATTTTTTAATCTTAGAGGTCGCATGTCGTTCAAAGCTCATTCTAGCATCGGTGTCAGACATACCGCAGCCATTGTCAATAATTTGAACTAATGCCTTACCTGCGTCCTTTACGATCAATTTAATCTGGGTGCTTCCTGCATCTATAGCATTTTCCAATAATTCTTTCACCAAAGAAGCAGGTCGTTGAATCACCTCTCCTGCAGCAATTTGATTGGCAATAGCGTCTGGCAAAAGCTGAATAACATCAGCCATATATAGTTTCTATTTTTAAAATTTCTTTAAAATAATTTTTTTTAGAATAGAGAAGCGAGAGTAGAGAATAGAGACCTGTAACGTTTAAAAAAATAAGAGATTTTGTTGTTTATCGAACGAAATATGTCTCTATTCTCTCTTCTCTGCTCTCTGTTCTAAACATTGTCTAACAAAGGAATCAGACATTTAAGTACCCAAAAATCCCAAAGGATTATTCGCTGCTGTGCCATCATATCCACTAGCACTATAAAAGTTGCCAATATTAGGAAGGACCATAGATAGATCATTTTTATTCACACCAAACCAAAGTGCCAACTCTGCAAATACTTCATCTGCGGAGGTGGTAGGAATAAAATTTCCTCTTTGACTCATGATTAAATCATTGCCTTCCAAATTTAGATTTGGATAATTTCCATATACCGATTTGCCATTAACCGCTCCTCCTGCAACCATCATATTGCCCCCCCAAGCATGATCTGAACCATTCCCATTGGAAGTCAGCGTTCTAGCAAAATCAGAAATAGTAAAAAGAGTCACTTGATCCTTCATGCCTAATTCTTCGAGGGTTTGATAAAATTCAAAAATGGCATTATTAACAACGCCTAATAAGTATTCTTGGGACTCAATGACTTCATCGTGATGATCCCATCCACCTATCGTTGTGAAGAAGGTTTGGCGTTTCATATTTAGGCTTTCTCCTGCGGCAATAGTCTTGGCAATCATCCGCATATTTTGAGAAAGATAATGTTCCGAGAAAGTTGTTTGAAAAGGATTAACCCCTGCTAATGCTTTCGCAAATCGTTCTTGGGTATCTAGCGTGGCAGTTGTCATCTTGGCAAAGGTTTCTTTAAAAACATTCCCATGCACATCTTCCATCATACTCTTAATCGCATTATCCCTTAGGTCATTGATAAGACCAGATCGACCATTGTAGGGTTCTATAGTTTCGATGCCTACATTTCCTGTATCGGAGTTGCTGATAGAATATTCCAATACACTATTTCCTGCTTGAAAAACATTTCTACCGGATAAAGAAATATTCATAGAAATTTCTTGGTTGGGATAGACGTCTTTTAACAAATCTGCCATCCTACCTCCCCAACCAATAGCTTGTCTACTTTGAGGAATAGAAGTCTGCCATTGTTCAATTTGATCGGAATGAGAAAATAAACCTAAAGGCAATTTTTTTAATCCAGACCGATAGTCTGCATAGTTGCTGATTGGTTCTATTAGCGTACCTGCATTTGCAATAAAAGCTAAATCTCCAGCTTCATACATTTGCTGTATCCCTGGCATACTAGGATGGACACCTAATGACTTGCCATTATGGCTACCACTTAATGCCAAAATATCTTCCATCGCCAAAGCTAAATTAGAACGAGTAGTAGCGTATTCTGCATGTTCGGACGCTCCTTTGGGTAGCAACATATTATAAGAATCATTCCCTCCAGCTAATAAGATGCAGACCATCGCCTTATAATCTTCTGGTGGTTGGGAACTAGCCACTGCCAAATTATTCGTACTGAACAAATTATTGAGTGTCGAGTAAAAAGTACTATAACCCAATGCAGCACAACTGGCTTGCTCTAAAAATTTTCTTCGATTTAGGTTTTTAGACATTTTTTATTTTTTGAAAAAAAACAATTAACGAATAATCAAATAGTCAGGAGAAATCATAGTCAAATAGATCGCTATTCTTCCAATTAAATCACCGTCATTGGGTGGTAAATTGACCAAGGCTTCTTTAATAATATTTCTCGTTCTATCTGTCATTTGGCCATGCGTTAATATCAGATTTAATCGTTCGATTAATTCGTCTATTCGACCTTCTTCCCCCATCTGGATTTCATCGCTTAGATTCAGATTGACTCGTTTTTCTAAAGTAGTCTGTTCGTCATTAAAAAGAGCCCTGTATTGCATTAGATTGTAATCTCGCATGACCCAATCATGCAATTCATTAGCATAGCCCATAATAGATACAGAATTGGTGATTTGAAATTCTGGTGCTACTAATCCATTTTCCTCAATGCCGCCAATTGGTTGATAACCTGGTTGGAAAAAATTAAAAACACTTGGAGAACCAAGTGGTCGTTGAAAATTAGATTGGTAAAAATTATCCATAGAATTTCTATAAGTACCCTCTTCACTCGCAGCATTAAAGGCCCGACTAATATGTGTATATCGCACCATCGGTTCTCGAAGCATACCCGTTAATGCTTCGTCTTCATTGGGGCATCTTCTAGCTTCCTCATCCAATAGAATGGCTCGAATGACAGCGCCCATATCGCCTCTTACTCCTTGACCATTATCATTAAAAGCGGCAGTTACTCTGGCAATGTATTGAGGAGATGGATTAGAAGTAACTAATCGTTGAATCAATTTATGGCCTATAAAAGGTCCTACATTTGGATGGTTAAATAAGTTGTCCAAAGCATCTTTTACATCTGCTAGTCCATCTACTGGATTTCTATCTGGAACAACTACACCGTTTAATAAAGTTTTGGTACCAGGCTCATGCCAAAAATCTTCCATCATCATCGGCACCGTATAGCTATATTCACTTTGAGCTCTTTTACCAAACACGAAGGAATCGCCCCAAGTCATCCCCGTAAAAATTTTCGCAAATTCTTGAATGGTTTCATTGGTATAGGTAGGGATTGGCGTTACATTATCGGCTAAGGTTTTTCTAGAGCCATCTTCATTGAGTTCATACAATCCAATCGTAAATAATTGCATGACTTCTCTCGCATAATTCTCATCTGGAAAACGATTCAAGGAGGCATCTGCTTTGGGATTATTCATATGAGTCAGATAAACGCCCATGGCAGGGTGAAAGGTGACATCATTTATTAATTCTCTAAAATTCCCGAAAGAATTTTTGAGCAGCATATCATAGTAATTGGCCAAGGACAATGGAACATCGCGTAACTGTGGTAATTCCGAGATAACAAATATTTCACTCAAGGCTAATGCGACTCTGCTTCTTAATACATCTGGTGCAGTCATGGTGTGCTGCCACCAAGCAAAATGCCAATAGTGCAAGCGAGGTTCTACTCTATTAGGGTCGCCACCTATCGCATAAGTAGAATCCAAAGCCCATTCTGTTAAAAATTTTGTCTGGTCTTCAATAGACATGCTGGAAGGCATTGCCAGTTGTTCGTCTATCCAGTCAGAAAATCCTTGGCCTGCGGTATTTTCAATAGCAGCCATATTAGCACCCAAGGTAGCCTGTCCTAAGAAACGGGAAGCTGAACTTAAATTTGGTAACAAACCTACATCTTGTAGAGTAGTGGAGGGGCTAGTATTATTCTCAGAAGAACTACTGGTAATGACCACATTCTCTTGATTACCTGCACCAATTATAATTGGGCTAGTTTGAGAAAATAGGACAACACCAAAATTGAACAATACGACAATAGTGTATGTAATTTTGTGCATCGGACTGCTTTAGATAAAATTTACCTGTTTTAATAAATGGGGAAACATGATTTCAGCTTTTACTACTGAAATGATTAGTGAAAGGAATTAAATAAGTTGAGCCAGAAGGCGCAGTTATTTTTTCTTCTAAAAAATTCAAAAAGTCAGTGCATAGCCTAGCTACGGACTTACTTTTTTGAATTTTTTAGAAGGGAAAAGAACAAGCATAATGGCACAAATTATTTTGTTCGTTTCACTTAGGTCGATCTTTTTGTGGAAATAAAGTAGTTGTGGTAGATGTGTCTATTGGGTGGTATAGAGGTATAAACTCAAAATATTCAATAAATGTTGCTAGTCAACTTTGAATTATTGAGTGAATAGGAGGAATCAGTAAGTGAATTTGTATTTTAATATGGTTAGTAACGAGGAGATAATAACTCCGTTACTTAACAACATTTTCACAAATGTAATTACAAAAACCATGTCAATAATTTATGATGGATAGTTTTGTCGTTGGTGATTCTTAATTACGTAGTGTGATTGATCAACTACTTTTTCACGAGTGTTACTGCCACAATGTCGCAAAAATCGGCGTGGCAGAGTAATTGTTTCAACATATGAAGAGGAAGTTAGATAAGAAGCTTACTTTTGCGCTTCTAAAGGCTAATTGGCCCTCAATCCATTAATTAATAGTTATTTCTATAGTGCTAAAAAAACTGAAAGACATAATGAGTAAGAAAAATAAAAAGGCAGAAGATGTCTTGGATTCTTCTGAAGAAAATTTAGAGACAATGGAGGATCAAACTACTGAAAACGCTGATAATCAAGAAGATACGGTAGAAGAACCAGTCATAGAACTAAGTCCAGAAGAACAACTGGAGCAAGATAATGTAGAATTAAAGCAGCAAGTAGGGGAGCTAAAAGATAAATATTTACGTGTTTTCTCTGACTTTGAAAATTTCCGTAAACGAAATATGCGAGAGCGTTTGGAATTAATGAAGAACGCTGCACAAGACACTATGTCAGCTATTCTTCCTGTTTTGGACGATTTTGACAGGGCAAAGAAAAGTGCAGATATGGAAGGTTCGGAGGAACAATTTAGCGAAGGCGTGGAATTAGTTTATCAAAAACTATATAGGGTGTTAGAAGGGAAAGGTTTAAAAGTGATGGAATCTACGGGCGAAGCTTTTGATGCAGAGTTACATGAAGCTATTACAGAAATTCCTGCTCCAATAGAGGAAATGAAAGGTAAGGTAATTGATACTGTCGAAAAGGGCTATTTTTTAAATGATAAAATTATTCGTCACGCTAAAGTGGTGGTTGGCAAGTAAGTAATGAGGTTAGGAACAACGTTTACTAAAAAACTTCAAAAGTTTAGTAAACGTGCCTCTCAAAAGAAAAAGATAATGGCAGCAAAAAGAGATTATTACGAAATATTAGGAGTCGATAAAGGTGCGGATGCAGCAGCTTTGAAAAAAGCATATCGTAAGTTAGCAGTAAAATATCATCCAGATAAAAATCCAGATGATAAGAAAGCGGAAGAAAAATTTAAAGAGGCGGCAGAGGCATATGAGGTATTGAATGATCCTCAAAAGAGAGCGAGATACGATCGTTTTGGCCATGCAGGTATGCAAGGTGCAGGCGGTGGTGGCGGATTTAGAGGGGGGATGACTATGGATGACATCTTTAGCCAATTCGGAGATATTTTTAATGATAGTCCATTTGAATCCTTTTTTGGGGGCGGAGCCAGTAGAGGTGGCGGGGCAAGAACACGCGGTCAAAGAGGGAGTAATCTTAGAATTAAGGTTGCTTTGACTTTGGCGGAAATTGAGAATGGAGTCACTAAGAAAATCAAAGTAAAAAAGCAAGTTACTTGTAATAGTTGCCACGGAAGTGGTGCTAAAGATAGTAGCTCTGTTTCTAGTTGTTCTACTTGTAAGGGATCTGGATATGTGCGACAGGTAAAGAGTACTTTCCTTGGACAAATGCAGACGACTACAGCTTGTCCAACTTGTAATGGTTCTGGTCAGGAAATCACGGCTAAATGTACTACTTGTAGAGGGGCAGGTACGAATTATGGAGATGAGACAGTAGAGATCGAAATTCCTGCTGGTGTAGAGGAGGGGATGCAGTTGTCTATGAGAGGTGGCGGAAATATGGGTAAGTATGGTGGTCAATCTGGGGACTTATTGATCAGCATAGAGGAGAAACCGCACGAATTTTTACAAAGAGAAGGCAGTAACTTGACCTATGACTTGTATGTGAATTTTGCGGATGCAGCATTAGGTACTTCTATTGAAGTACCAACAATTAATGGTCGAGTTAAAATAAAAATTCCTGCAGGTACACAACCTGGTAAAATATTTCGATTGAAAGGTAAGGGATTACCTTCTATTCAAGGATATGGTAAAGGCGATCAATTAATCCATATGAATGTATGGACGCCTAAGAACCTTACCAAAGAGGAGACAAAATTGTTAGAGAAAATGAGGGATATGCCTAACTTTCGACCACAACCAAAGAAAGGCGAGAAGGGCTTCTTTGATAGAATGAAAGATTATTTCGGATAAGTGTTGGGTTTTATTATTTTTACCACATAAGGTATTTTTTTACCACATAGGTATATAGGTCACATAGCTTTTATGTGACCTATGTATTTATATGGTTACAAAGAAAAAAAGCAATGGCTAAAACATCAGAGATAAAAATTAAAGTAGCTTTAGATAAAGAAAATGTACCAGAAAAAATTCACTGGTCGGCATCCGATGGACCTAATGGAGCAAAAGATGCAGAGGCAAAAGCTTTCCTATTGTCTATATTTGATAAGGAGCATAAGGATACGATGAAGATTGACTTGTGGACCAAAGAAATGCAAGTCAATGAAATGGATCGGTTCTTTTACCATACTTTCAGAGCATTGTCTGATACTTATTTTAAGGCCACTCAAAACAAAGAATTGGCGGTAGATATGCAACGCTTTGTCCAGTACTTTGGAGAACAAACAGAGATATTGCCTAAGCCTAAATAAATTAATTCTCTTCCCTATACGTTTCATCCGACCACTCCCAAAGTGATCGGATGAATTTATTTACTTCACTCTGTCTTACCTCTTACACTATCCGATTAAAAATTAAATTATACTTATCTTTTATTATTATACATTTGTAGAGATTAAAGTTTCAAAGTAAAAAAAATGATTGGTATTCACCAACCAACAATTCTAATTTAAATCTAAATGAAAAAAATATTCTTTATTCTAGCACTAATTATTAGTGCCTTTACAATAGTACATGCGCAGACTCCTGCTCAAAATATGAGCCTACAAGCACAGGTGCGATTTGACCAAGAGCTAAGTGATGTTTGGGGGTATGCGGATGATATGGATAGAGAATTTGCAATAGTAGGATTGAATCGAGCAGTGGCCATCGTCAATGTAAGTACTCCAGACGCCCCTGATTTAATCTCTATAATAGACGGTCCAAGGTCAATTTGGAGAGACATAAAGACCTATGGCGATCATGCCTTTGTGATTACAGATAGTGAGGGGCTGGGGCTACATGTATTAGACCTGTCAGACCTTCCCAATCCCTTAGATAGTACCGACCACTATTTCTGGGCGCCTCATTTTGAAGAATTTGATTCCACCCAATTAAGAGTATGTCATAATTTATACATAGACGAGCAGACTGGTATCGCCTATTTGTCAGGTTGTAATGTCAATAATGGAGGAATATTAATGGTAGATGTAACCAATCCTGATAGCTTGCAGTATATCGGAGCATTAGATCCTAGGTATTCACATGATGTGTATGTAAGAAATGATACGGTCTACAGTTCCGATATTAGTGCAGGATATTTGTCTATTATGGATGCTACCGACAAGCAGAACCCTAGACTTCTTGCCACTCAAACAACTCCTTTTAGATTTACACATAACGCATGGTTATCTGACAATGGTAAAACGGTCTTTACAACAGATGAACGTGGCAATGCACCAGTTGCTGCTTATGATATATCTGATTTATCGGATATTAAACTTTTAGATGAATTTAGACCTTCCTCTTCTGTTGGAAGAGGACTCATCCCTCATAATGTACATGTATTGAATGATTTTTTAGTCACTTCTTTTTATAAAGAAGGAGTAGTGATAACGGATGCTCACAAACCAGACAATTTAGTAGAAGTTGGAATATATGATACCTTTGATAGTGATAGAGTTTCAGGATTTGGAGGTTCTTGGGGAGCTTATCCTTTTTTGCCTTCTGGTAATGTGTTGGCGTCCGATATTAGCAATGGCTTATTCATTTTGAAGCCAACCTATGTTCGAGCAAGTTATTTAGAAGGGCTGGTCACGAATGCTGCTACGGGAATGAGTTTGTCAGGGGTAACGGTAACTATTCTTTCTGATGACGCTAATTCAGATCTTTCTGATGCAGAGGGTATATTCAAGACAGGGCAGGCCACGCCTGGCAATTTTCAGGTAGAATTCTCAAAAATTGGATTTGAATCTAAAGTAATAGATGTTAGTTTGTCTACAGGGGAAGTCACCAATATTGAAGTAGAACTTAATAGATTTGCTCTTGCTGCCGAACCTGTTATACTAAGTTGTGAAGATCTTAGAGTGAAAATTGAACCAAACATAATCAATTACAGGGCTTATGATTGGACTTTTGAAGGAGGAACACCTTCTGCCTCCAATGCTTTTGAACCTGTGATCACCTACAGTCAAGCAGGAACGTACCAAGCTTCTCTTAAAGTAAAAGAAACGATTAATGGCCCCGTTGCTGATAGTATTAATTTTGAGGTAAGGGTTTTTGAAAAGCCAACGGCTAATTTTGATTTCACGCTAGATGGGAGAATGGTTCAACTGACCAATCTTTCTATGAATGCAGATAGCTATGCTTGGGAAGTAGCCGACACTATTATTTCTACTACCGATGCAAGTTATACCTTTGATTCTACCGGTACATATACGATTACTTTAGCTGCTGGAAATGCAGTTTGTCCTGATGGAGATACGACACAACAGACCATCATGGTTCTAGCTACTAGTTTGGAAGAGACAGGGATTTTGGAACAGTTTGAGGTTTCACCTAATCCTTTCGTTTCCACTACTACTATTAATTATCAATTGAATAATTTACAACGAAAAGGTAGTCTGTCTGTCTTCAATTTATTAGGAAAAGAGGTAGAACGGTACACTTTAGAGCAAGCGAGTGGACAGGTAACGATTGGGGAGCATTTGAGCGCAGGTGTTTATTTAGTCCAGCTTCAATTGGGGAATCAGCAAAGTCGAGGGATTAAAATTATCAAGCAGTAACGACTAGGATTATGGATTGGTAGGATGCTAGATGTTGACGGTGGGATTGTTTATTCAATTTTATGAACTTCAAATAATATTTGATATGAAAAGAATAATATTAACTTTTGTCTTATTTGGTTTATTGAATTATTGTTTTGGACAAAACATAAATAAACAAGCAATCAAAGAAGCGCCTCTCTATATATTGGATTATGATAAAGAAGATCCAGTTGCTAATTGGCTTGACGTTAAAGAATTAGATTCTAATCAATTAAATACGAAAGTACTTTCGGACGGCATGGTTATTAATTCTACAAAACATTTTATGCAAATCAAGGAGCTAGATATGGCTGGATTAGTGAAAATGCCACAAATGCCGATTGATACCACTATGTATTATCATATTCAGATAATTAGGGAGGTGAAAGACTGACTAGGATTCAGCTAAGATTTTAGAATGATTACATGTATGTTATACATCTAGCTAGCATTTTAATAATCCTAAAATCCTATCATCCTAGTCCTCCTTATAGAATCTCAATATCAGCACAGGCAGCAAAATCAAATCTGCCAGCACCGCAAAAATCAAACACAGACTAGTAAAGAAACCGATATAAAAAGTACTAGTAAAAGTAGAAAGAGCGAGCGTTAAAAACCCACCAGATAAAATTAAAGAAGTAACGACAATCGCCTTACCTGTTGTCAAATAAGTATTTCTAACTGCCTCTGCAATTTTCTTCCCTTTATTTAATTCAATTTTTAATTTGCTTAAGAAGTGGATAGAATCATCTACGGCTATCCCAAAAGACATAATAAAGATGATGGCAGTAGGAATTTTTATATCCACATCCATATAGCCCATCAAGCCTGCAATTAATAATAATGGTAATACATTCGCTACTAAAGTAATACAAGCCATCGCAAAAGAACGAAACATATAACCGACCAAGAGCATTACAAACGCTAAACAAAAAAGTAGCCCTTTCAATACATTAAAGGTTACATTGTAGCCATTCAAATCATTTAAATGAATAGAACCTGTTTCTTTAAATTCCAATAGATCTGTGGATAAATTAGCTGCTATATAATTATGTAGTTCTTTGTTTTTTCTTCTGGCTACATAACTACCAATATCTGGAATTTGTCCTGTAAACCTAGCCTCTTGTTCATTTTCGGTGTATACCTTAGGAAAGGTGCTTTTCTCTAAAGTCTTTTTTATCTCCTTTTTAAATTTATCTATTTTTCGTTGACTTTTGGGGATGGTATAATACTTATCATTTCCACCATGATCTATCCTATTACTAGCTTTTATTAAACTTACAGGACTAAACCAGCCATTGCTGCTAAAGTGCTCCCCCATATAGTTCTGCAACTGATCTAATTCTAATAAGACGTCTCTATCAAAAACACTCTTATTGGGATCTTTCAGCTTAATGGCTAATTCATATTGGCGAGTACCAGAAAATTTTTCTTCAAAGAAACCAGTAGCTATACGAGTAGGATCAAGCGATTTTAAATCTTCTACTAAATGATTATTGATTTTTAATTGGGTCGTTCCCAAGATGCTAATGAAGGTAATAAAGAGTGCGCCGCTAATAATATACTTAGGATGTCCCAAGACCCATTTGTATAGTCTAAACAGAAAAGGCTGCCAAAATTCCTTTAATTTCTCTGGAGCTAAACTATAGGCCGGCTTATACAAAATCAGCATAGCAGGAAATAGGGAATAAGTGAGTATAAAAGCGAACAATAAGCCCAGTGCAGCATATATTCCGAGTTTTCCTAAAGGAGCTACATCGGAAGTCGTTAAGGTTAGAAAACTCAACATGGTCGTTAGACTAGTAAATATGGTAGCAAAGCCTACCTCTTTTACAGCGGTTCGCAACGAATCCATTTTTTCGTATCCTTTTCGAATCTGCAAGCGATATTTGGTAAATAAATGAATTACATTAGAAATACCAATAATCATTAAAATGGTCGGAATAATATTGGAAATAAAATTAATAGGTTCATTCATCCAAGCCATTGTTCCTATGGTCCAAATCACCGTGATAATTATCACGAGTAGGGGCATCCAAACACTCCACAACTTCCTATAGCTAATCCATAGAAAGAAGATAATCATTATGACAGAGGCCCCAACAAAGACTCCGACTTCATGTCTCACCAGATTAACATAAGCCGTCTGGCTAAAGCATTTACCAGCATAGTGTATTTGATCAAAACCATAACTATCTGCTAACACATCTATTTCCTGACTTAATGAATCACAGGCCTCTACACTTAAATCAGGGGATTGACGGATAAGCATGGCTACCGACTTGCCATCTGTAGCAAATAAGCGGTTGACTAATTCAGGTTGCCTATATATTTTGGCACTATCAGCAGCGTATTTTTCGGGTTTATCAATTGTAATATATGGGCTAGTAATGATACCTGCTGAAAAAGGAGTTTTTCGAAGGATATTCACACTAGTAGGAGAGAGAACAGACTCGATGACGTCCATTCTTTTAAGACTCTTAGTAAGGCTATCTATTTTTTGTAAAAAATCTTGTTGAAATATGCCAGCTTCATTATAAAGACCTAGTAAAATAAAGTCATCATCCCATTCGTACTTTTCACTATGTGCTAAAAAAAAGTCTGTTTCTTCGCTATTGACAGGAAAAAACTTCTTTAGATCGTAGTCGAACTTAATGTCTCTCATAAAGTTGAGAAAAATAGCAGTCATAATAGCTACAATCAGAAGTACTAATATACTTTTCCGTCTATACATTGTTGTTCGTCCGCTTCGTTCGTTAGAAGTGATTATTTGTTAAACTTGTTTACTAATAAAAAGGCTTGAGTATGATAAACTAGTATTTTCATAGATCAAGCTGTGAGCAAGTTTGTTGTGCTGGATTTTTTTTATTTGCGTGCAAATATCATAAATTTTAATAGAAGTTTAGAACACTTATTGGTTTTATTCGGAGAGGAGTAGAACTAGCTCTTTATTTACTCCACTAAAAAGTACAGAAGAAGGCTAAACCCATTCCACTAATTGAGTATTGATCCTACTTTTTTCTTATGTTTACGCTTTGCTTCATGAATGCTTACTTTAGAACATGTCCCTATTCTCCTATTTTAAATATTATCTAAACGCTAAAACAAAATATCAAATACACTCTCCTTTTGTTTTTGAGTTTGTTCAAGAAGTGCTAGAGGATCAAAGGAACTATTACTATTTTAATACGATCAAACATTTTATCAATCGTATTAAAAATGATACAACTCCTATTACTGATCCAATATCAGGCTTAAAAACTAAAGTAAGTGCCGTGGCAAGAGCGCAATATCTGTCTCCACCCGTAGGTCAATTGCTTTTTAAATCTATTAATTATTATCGCCCAAGCACTCTATTAGAGTTTGGAACAGGACTGGGATTAAATACCTTATACCAATGTACACCAAGTACAAGCCTTCCATTTCATACCTTTGAAGCGAATAAAGCCTTAGCACAAGTGGCAAAAGAAAATTTTCAGATATTAGGAATTCGACATGTACAATTGCATTCTGGCCCTATTGAAGAAAAGGCAAACGCACTACTTTCCTCCTCCGCTGCTCCAGATTATATATTTATTAACTGTGATCTACCTTCCTCTTTTTTATACCAGCTTATAAAACTAAGCCATTCCAATTCTATGTTTGTTATTAACAAACCTCATACTAAGGGAAAAAAACATTGGGATTGGTTTTGTCAACAAGAGACCATTAGCTTGACGATGGACTTGTATGATATTGG
>CAKZUM010000014.1 GCA_937921525.1 uncultured Saprospiraceae bacterium | reverse complement strand
TTGCCTCCTCTAGGCATCGGCCCTACATCTAACTTTTTCCGAATATCTGCTTTCACCGCATTACTCATAGGATGCTTTAAGTGGATGTGTTTGTATTTTTCTTGGCCATATTGCCATTTCGACATATCTGTTCCGAGCTTTGTGTTGAGACTCGAAATTGCATCTTCTAGGGCACTTAATAAAAATTGATTCCTCCCTTCTAGGGTGTTTTTACCAAATTTATGATCAGGTATTACGATCCAATCTACCACTCGTTTTAATTGGATATTGAAATAGGGTTGTACTTCTTTGGGCACAACCAGAGCAGTCATGTTTTTCTTTAAAGCATTTTCCCAAGCTACATAAATTCCAGCTTCAATAGAGTTTTTATCTAATTGATAGTCGTTCCAATCTACTAACATTTTTCTAGCCTTTTCTACTTGAGAATTAGATGCCTCTAAGTTTTTCAATAAAGGAACTAGATTACGTGCAGGAACAGAGTAGTAATCCGTCTGCAACGCAGCCATATCCATCAAAGAATGCTTACGTCCTGTATTCAAAATTTCTGATAAACGATTACCTCTATATGGATCAGACCATTGATAAGCCAGCGTGTTTTTGTGTGGATATTTAACGGAGGTAACATTTTCATTAGCAGTCGCAAAGATGCCGCTTGGTGGATTATAAACATTAGGCTTCTCTATAATAGGCAAATAGCTATCCCACTCATATCGTCCATCACCGGGTACGGGAACCATGCCACTAAAATTAGGTCGAACAGGGGCAATACCTACTGCTTGCCAACCTATATTTCCTTCTTTATCTGCCCAGATCATATTCTCTCCGGGGATATGACTGTAATTGCAAGCTGCTCTAAATTCTTCAAAGTCTTTCGCTTGATCCATTCGTAAACTAGCTAGGTAAGGAGAACCTCCTACTTCTTGCCAGCCACAGCGAATTGCATAGGCGATGTTGTTTTCTCCATCTTCAAAAACAACAGGCCCATGATGGGTATACTTATAAGTTACCGCCTCCGAAGCTCTTCCTTTTACCGCAATCGTATCTTGTTCCAAGGTCATGTTTTTCCACGCTCCATTATATTTATATTGGTTCGGATTATTGGGATTTACCTCATACACATATAGGTCTTCTGCATCCGTTCTAAAGACCGTCAATCCCCAAGCACCATACTCATTATGTCCAATAGAAATACCTGGAATCTCTGGTTCGCCCCCACCTATCACATTCCAACCAGGCGCTACTAAATGCGCCATATAGCGTAAGGACGGTGTAGACTGTGTACGATGCGGATCATTCGCCATCATCGGGTATCCGCTATGCGTATGGTCTCCTGTGACGACCCAATTATTACTTCCCCAATACTGCTTTTCCTCTTCCATCATATAGTCATAAGCAGGCTTATCTGCTTCCGTCAAATTTTGGTAACTTTTCCAATCATTGGCAGCATCTCCAATCAAATCTTGTGGTTGAAATTTTACTGGACGACGATAGGCATTATATAGTCCTAGTATATCTTTTAACAGCCATTCAGGTTTAATCATCGGATCTAATTCTAGATTTGGATCATGTGGGTGAAACCAATTTAATTCTTTCGTTTTCTCCACGCCCATCAAAGCTACTTGGCGACCGACATTCAACTCTGCGCCTATATTTCCTAACAAACCTTGATGTCTAGAAATTACCACTTCTGGTGTCCATTTTTGCGGTTGAATACCTAATAGTTTAAATTCTATAGGAAGTAACGATGGGTCTTTTTCTGTCAATTCGATATAGGCATTCACCCCTTTCACATAAGAGGTAATAATTAATTCCCCTCTTTCATGATAGTAGTTCATCTCCTCTTTCATATCTCCTTTAAACCGGAATAAGCGAGTACCTATATCCCTTTTCAATTCTCGTTCTCCTAATATTTCTGCGACGGTTCCATTGGTTTGCCGCCGCCAAATTTCAAATTGAAATAATCGATCTCTTGCCGCATTAAAGCCTTGGGCAAAAAATAAGTCTGCTTCATTTTGTGCATAGATATGTGGGATGCCCCATTGGTCTACAATGATTTCGACGGATTCATCGATGCCTGTTATTTGATATTGTTCTTGATTCGGATCACTGGCTTGTGACCATAGGAAAAGGTGGGTGCATACTAGTAGTAGGCTTAGTAGTGTTGGTTTCATTATGTTTTGTTTTGTTCTTGCTACTGGATGTTTTATTTGGACACAGAGCACACAGAGAAGACACAGAGCGCACAAAGGATTAACGATTAGTTAGCGCGCTCTGTGTCCTCCGTGTCTTCTTTGTGAACTCTGTGTCCAAGAACCATATTAATGCCGCTTCCGCTTATTATTCTTATAATCCATGAAGACAAATTCCCCCAATCCACTCAAGCCACTAAAAAAGGCTTTCCCATTATTCGTTTTCGTAAACTGCTCCACAAAATTAACCAGATACGGATCTCTAGCAATCATAAAAGTTGTTACAGGAATATCCAATTTACGACAACGACCTGCCAAGTTGAGTGTTCTATTAATAATCGTTCGATCTAATCCAAAGCTATTCTTGTAGTATTTTTTTCCTTTTTTAATACAGGTAGGTTTACCGTCTGTAATCATAAAAATTTGCTTATTCGGATTTCTACGGCGACGCAATAAGTCCATCGCTAATTCCAAACCAGCAACCGTATTGGTATGGTAAGGGCCTACCTCCAAATAAGGCAAATCCTTCACTTCTATCGGCCAAGCATCATTTCCAAAAACAAGAATATCTAAAGTATCTTTTGGATAGCGAGTCGTAATCAATTCCGCCAATGCCATTGCCACTTTTTTGGCAGGCGTAATTCGATCTTCGCCATATAAAATCATGGAGTGGGAAATATCAATCATCAGCACCGTACTCATCTGACTTTGATAGAAAGATTCTTGCACTTCTAGATCATTCGTTGTTAGTTGAAAGTCTTCTATCCCGTGATTGATTTGCGCATTTTTCAACGATTCCGAAATAGCCAAATTGTCTAAGCTATCCCCAAATTCATAAGGGCGTAATTCAGAAGTCGTTTCATCACCACGTCCTGTATATCGAGTACTATGCTTTCCTCTTTTCGCTTTTTTTAGCTGACCGAAAATATCCTCTAATGCTTTCTGGCGCAATTGGACTTCCATCTTTTTAGAAGGTTTAAATTGCCCACCTGCCCCATCTCTTGGATCTTGTTTGATATAACCTTTTTCAATTAGGTCATCAATGAAATTAGACATCCCATAATCATCCGTTGTCAATTCGTATTCTCTATCCAATTTAGTCAACCAAGATAGTGCCTCGCTGACATCCCCTGATGTATGAATCAATAGTTCTTTGAATAGATTTAATAGCTTATCAAAAGTAGAGCCTTCTTGACTTGGTATGTATTCTGAAAATTGAAAACCGATCATAATTAGTAATTGTTTTTCTAAATACGCATAATTCAATGCGGATTTAACTGATTGTACAGGTCGTCAGTGCTAGGAATGTCATCAACTTAAGGATTAGATGTCTAAATACGCATAATTCAACGCGGATGACACGGATTTTATAGGTCGTCTGTATTGGACGTGTTCAGTAGGTCGTGAACGTGATATGCCTGTATTATCTGTCAACATCGCTCACGACCTACAAAAATCCATATAGCTACAAAGTAGCTCCGCAATAGAGTAGAATATAATTAGTAATAAAAAAAAGTCAACGCCTAGATACACGACCTACAAAGATCCAAAAAAATCCGTGTAGCTACGAAGTAGCTCCGCGTTGAATTATGTTCCATTAAGCCGCCTCATTTTTCTTAAGTTGACGAGATTCGGCTAAACCTGTTTTGTGCATATAACATATAACACTATCCCTCAGGAATAGTTGCTATCCATTCTTTGATTCTTGCTACTAAAGATACACTGTTTTTCACCCAATTGAAATGGTTAAGCGGCTTTCCTACTATCTCTTTTGTGAGTTTATAAGTCGTGGTGGAGTTATTGGGATGAAATTTTTGATACAAATTTTTAATCGCTGCTTCTGGGGCCATCCAATCTTCCTCGATTGCCGTTGCCAATATAGGAATCTTCGTCTTTTTCAAACTGACCTCATAATCAAAGTCGTCACCTATTATTTTGAATCGCCCTGTCCGTCCTAAATGGCTCCAATCTAAGATAGCTGTTTTAGCTCCTTTTCCTCCAAATCCGACTTTATCTCCAGGGAAATAACCAAATAATCGACTTAACAATGGAAATACTCGAATCCCCATCAAAGTTTTCCATTTTTGCCCCCCAGACCATCCTTTATAATAAACAGAACAAGAAGCCACTAATAACAGGCCATCTACCGCATTAGAATATTTACTAAGATATAAGCTCGCCACCTGTCCACCCAAACTATGTCCTAATAAAAAGATAGCTTGCTCAGGGAATTTTTCTTTTACCCTAGCTACAACCACTTCTAAATCACTTATCATTTCTTTATAGCCAAAATCTGCTTTTGAGGATGGTTTTACAGAAGATGTTCCTAAACCTCTTAGGTCTGATACAACGCAATTGATTCCATTCTCAGCAAAAACTTCTGCCAACGGCTGGTAAAATTTTGCCCGCACGCCCATTGCTGGAAGTACCACGACAACTGGATCGTTTGCAGTATCATTACTGGTTGTTAAGATACTCAATTCTACTGTCTCTTTATCTGGAAAGGACACCGTCAACTGTTCCATAACTAGTTCTTTTTTCCAAATATAAGATTTGTTCTCCTTTTAAGTAATGCTTCTTAGTAGTTATTCAAATTAATAGTGTCAGGCATAATTTGAATGAGTTTTGGATTTAGACGAGTTAAAAAAACGGAGGCATGGCCTTAGCTACGCCGAGTATTTTTAAGGAAGTATATATTCAAAAATCGCCAAAGTATCCGACAGAATTAACTTGAATAACTACTTAGGAGGTAAGTCAAATTATCTGGCTAGTTACAATACAATATAGTCCAGAAATTCTATTTATACTTTAGGTAATATTTAGATTATTCTTACTTTCTGAACTTTTCCTATTTCGCTCCCCCTTGGGGGCAGGGAAAACGCATCTCAGCCCCTTGACAATGAGTAAATTAAGAGCTAGCTTTCGTTACAATAATTAAAGAAGTTATTGAAACGAATATTGAATGACAGAAACGACCGAGAATAAAGCAAGATTACTTAAAGTATTAATTTCAAAACTAGAAGAACTTGATGATTATCGAGATCCGACAAGACTGACTTACACATTAACAGAAATTCTATTTTTAACTTTCTGTGGTTTAATCTGTAACTGTCAATCTTATGAAGAAATAGTTGATTTTGGAAAACTTAAAATAACATGGCTTCGCAAATTTTTACCTTTTGAAGGAGGAATTCCGAGCCATGATACGATTAATCGAGTATTACAAGTATTAAATACAAAACAGTTAGAAAAAGTACTAGCTGGATTTTGTGACTATGCTATTCAATTACCAACAGGAACAGTAATAAATATTGATGGTAAACGAATAAGTCGAAGTGCTACAATAAAAGAACAACAAACAAAAAAGATTCATGGAGGTAAACAAGCTGTCAATATGGTAAATGTTTACTGTTCCATGTTCAATTCTTGTTTAGCTAGTGTTCGAGTGTCCTGTAAAGCAGGAGAAAAAAATGCTTTAGAAGATATTCTACAAATGCTAGATTTAAGTGAATGTTTAATTACTCTAGATGCAGGTTATTGTTATCCAGATGTGGCAGAGCAAATAATAGAAGCGGAATCAGATTATCTAATAGGTTTAAAAGAAAATCAACCTAAACTGTATGCTGCCACTGCTGAGGTGTTGAAAAAATCAACAGCTATTTCTATTCATCAAGATGAGCAAGAGCAAAGCCATGGAAGAATAGAACAGCGTACTTGTACTGTACTGAATTTGAATGAATTAGAAGACACCTATAAAGCAGAATACGGAGTGCTTTTTGAACGCTGGTTAGAACTCAAGTGCTTAATTATGGTCGTTTGTCAAAGAACTGTGAAAGCAACAAATAAAACTTCAGCCGAAGCTAGATATTATATTTGTTCTAGTTTACTAACTGCGGAACAAGCAAACCAAAATGTCAGAGGACATTGGGAAGTTGAAAACTCCCTACATTGGATTTTAGATGCTACTATGGGAGAAGATAAAAGTAGAAAACGAGCAGGAAAATCTGCTGCCAATTTATCCATTCTCCGTAAATTGGCTTTCAATAAATTGAAAGCTTTTGAAGACCCAAAGGTCAGCGTAAAACGCAAGATGAAGAAATGCGCTATGAGCGAATCTTATCTTGAAAATATTCTCGGTTTATAACTCATTGATTTTTAATCAATCGAGGTGCGTTTTCCCTGCCCCTTGGGGGTTGGGGGTAATTTCAAGTAAGTGTTTCCTGATCTTTAAAACCCCCAACCCCCAAGGGGCAATGTCATTGAAATAAGAAAACTGCTGATTATTTCAGGTCTACGTTAGGAACCCACCCCGACCCTCCCTTAAAAAGGGAGGGAGACATCTTCGGTGGAAAAACTCGTTTTGGAAGAAGAATACAAACGAA
>CAKZUM010000013.1 GCA_937921525.1 uncultured Saprospiraceae bacterium | reverse complement strand
GTACGAACTGATTATCAATAGCTTAGGGTTTTGAGGAAGCATTAAAATTGTTGCCTAGCGAGCTAGGTGACTATTTTAATGCAAACTCAAGTTCCTAAGATATTGGTTATCAGGAAGTAGAAATTTAGACAAGCTCTTAGTCGCAATTCCAAAGAAGTTCTTATTTTTAAGGATTTATTGAGAAAAGGTGTCGGACACTTGTCATTAATTAAAAACTATTCACTAGAGGTCAATGGATAAAACTTTAGCTAAAGCGATTAGGTTTTACAAGATTACTAAAAAATCTAGGGTTTTAATATCATTATAAATTTTACTTTGTGTATGGGTACATTATTTGTATATGTACCACATTTAAGACTTCTAATAGTTATGTAAGAACGATCTGAATTCTGACTTCCAAAAATATATCACCTAACTTTTAAATCAATACTTTTTAAAAATGAAAAAATTATATTTTTCCATATTGGCTTTAGGTCTATCGACCGTCTTTACTTTCGGACAAACCGTTGAGTCGAAGCAAAGAATGATTATTACTAAAGTGACAGCGACTTGGTGTCCCAACTGTGGTACAGGGGCCTGGGATACTAATAAAGACTTAATTGATAATTATAGAGCGGATGGGGTCTTTCTATCTGCACATGAAAGTACTTCTAGCAATTTATATACTACGACGGCTAGAGATTTTGCTGCTAATTTACCACAGTCTATAGGTCAACCTTTGTTTTATTTAAATAGAACAAGACACAATAATGGAACAGTAGCTAGTGCTGTTACGGAACACTTAACTCAAATTAAAGATCAAACACCTGTTGCGAATGCTGGCGTAGAAATGCAATTGGAAGGAGCAAAAATTTCTGTTAAAGCTAGGGTTAAATTTTTCCAACCTGCTGATGGGGAGTACTATCTTTCTTTGTTTGTAATTGAAGATGAAGTGATTGCCAATCAAGCTAGTAGGGGTAACAATGTATCTCATCCAAAAGTATTAAGAGGAAGACTAACTCCTACTACCTTTGGTAATCTAATTGTAGATGGTGCAGTCGAGGCCGACCAAACGTTTGATTTTAGAGTGGATAGTGCCTTAAATGGTGACTGGGATGTAGAGAAGTTAGAGGTTGCTGCCGTCATTTGGAAAAAAGTAGGCGAAGACTATGAGTTTATCAATACCTCTTCTGTGGAGAGCTTCACTACCTTTACGACTTCTGTTAATCATTTGGAAAAAGCAGGGGTAGCCTTAAGTGTTTATCCTACTAATTTAAAGACACAGGGAACGATTGCTATCAACTTACCAACGGCTTTAAATGATATGTCTTTACAGTTAATCAATAGTAATGGACAAATGGTGTCTCAATTATTTCAAGGTAATTTGAGTACTGGTACGCACCAATTTGGTTTGACTAAAACATCTAATTTGGCTAGTGGTATTTATGTGGTGCGTTTGGCGCAGGCTGGGCAAGCTATTACTCAGAAGATTGTTGTTCAGTAAATAGTTTTTATTTTGAACCACAAATTTATGAATAAAGCAGTTTGATAAAATTAAATTGACAAAGCTAGGGTTGTATTTTACCACATAGCTAGGGTTGTATTTTACCACATAGGTACATAGTTCACATAGTATGATACGCTACTATGTGACCTATGTACCTATGTGGTAAAATCGTCAACTACTTCTATGAGATCTCATTCCGTCCAGCCTTAACTATGGACCTATGTAGTAAAATTGTCAACTACTTTTGTAATTTAGATAAAATTATTGTGTTCTCTATTTTTTAATCAATTACTTGCTTACCGCAAATTCTCCTTAATAAACTTCCCTGTCTGAATAAACCTGCCGCTCTTTATCGCTATAAAATGTAAACCATTATCTAGCTCCTCTATATTTAAGGAATAAGTATTCGTTGAAAGCTCTACTGTCTTTACAATTCTAGTATGGCCCATTCTATCATAGATCGTGATTGTTGTTTCCTTATCAGGGTCTATTTCTTGTAAGACTACTTGTATAGAATTCTGCGCTGGATTTGGATGCAGATAAAGCGCATTTTCTGAGTTGATACCTAATCTAGGCGTTTGACTTCTGGAATCAACTACCGCACAAGTAGCTGTATTTATAGTAAAGGAATAAGTACATTCTGGAGTTATTCTATCCTGTATAATTAGGTTTTTAAATGCTTCCCTAGTCGTTCGGAAAGAAGCCAATTGATTGTAAACGCCAATGCTATTACCAATCACATCTGATATAGTATAGCTATTGCCAATCTTACTGCCTGTCACCAGTATATCAAAGAAGATTACATCTTGCTCACAACTGATGTTCAAGACGCGTGCGCCCATGATCGTACAATTATCACAGGGTTGATCTGCTGCTAAATTGATGGCTTTTAAATCTTGTTGATAAGTACAGTCATATCCACCAGAAAAAACTGCTCTTAAGGAAACTGCTTGATTATTGGCTGGTATTTTACAATCATAAAAAGTATGTGTAGTAGGGCCTAATAGCCTAGCACCAGCGACCCAACCTTCTCGTAAACCTCTGATTTCCAATTGTCCTACTTTTGGTGGATTGGTATAATGTACCGTTATGTCAGCATGATAGTAATCGTCTGAAACTTTAAGATTCGTTCCATTATCATTACAAGTTCTAATGTCATCAATAGCAATAAAATGAATACCACAATCATCTGGGTACGATGTTGGAAGCGTTGGTTCTACTATTATATTCGTACAACTCGGCGCTACTAAAAGATTACCTGCCGCAAAATTACAAGCTTCATTTCCTCTATGTGCAACGACCAAACTAACCGCTTGTCCATCTGCCCTAAATGTTTGTTGGCGTAAGGTAATATCCCTTCTGAGCATATTTGCAGGAAATTCATAGTAAGTATTTAAATCTCCTGAAATGCTTATCCCGCCACCTTGCGGAGGATAACTGAAATAAATACTGACATCTGCTTGGAATGTTTTAGTGGTAGGATCGCAGGCCGTTTCATTATGAATAATAATTGTTTCAATACTAGGGGAATTACAACCACAGTCTGAGTCTAGTATTTGAAATTTGTTGTTAGGACAAGCATCTAAGCAATCTACGATACCGTCTTTATCCAAGTCTTGAGTTTCAAATAATAAATCAACATCACAACCACATCTTCCAGCAGATAATTGTTTAGTCGGGTTTAATGGACAAACATCTACACAATCCGCTACTCCATCATCATCTGAATCTTCTGTGCTATCCACTTTATTACAGCCACAGATACCCGGTCTTATTTTTAAAGGATCATGTGGGCATTCATCTATACAGTCCGCTACCCCATCGCTATCATTGTCAGGAAAGTTTTCATCAATTAAACCATCTCCATCATTATCTATTCCATCACAGATTTCATCGGTAAGGATTACACAACCTACTATCGGAACACATTTACAATCTACTATCGCCATACATTGACCTTCACAAATTGGTAGCTCCTTAGGGACACATTGACAATCAATTAATTCTTCGCAATCAGGGTCGCAGACTGGTAATTCGATAGGCACACATTGGCAATCAACTAATTCTTCACAGTTGGGGTCACAGCTAGGTGGTGTAATAGCATCGCAGCTACAAGTGGCAGGATTAAACCGTTCGCAAGTCGGATCACATATTGGAAATTCAATGGGTTCGCAATCACAAATTTCCGAATTATATACTTCGCAGTTAGGATCACAATTAGGGATGTCTATAGGATCACATTTACAGGTTTCTGTATTGTATACCTCACAGGATGTATTGCATATTGGTCCTTCAATAGGATCACACCCGCAAGTTGCTTCGTTAAAAACTTCACAAGTTGGATGACAAATTGGAATAGCTATTGGATCACAACTACACGTTGCAGTATTATATACCTCACAGTTTGGATCACAGATTGGAGTTGGTTTTGGTTCACAATCACAGGTTGACGAATTGTAAACTTCACAAGTTGCATGACACGCTGGCACTATCGGATCACAACTACAAGTCGTAGCATTATAAACTTCACATTTAGAATTACAAACTGGTGCAGGTTTTGGATCACAGCTACAAGTGCTTGGATTGTATACTTCGCAATTTGGATCGCAGGTCGGAGCCATCACAGGGTCACAACTACAAGTTGCCGCATTATAGACTTCACAATTTGGATCACAGGTCGGAGCCGTTACTGGGTCACAGCTACATGTTTCCGCATTATACACTTCGCAGTTCGGATCACAGGTCGGAGCCGTTACTGGGTCACAGCTACACGTTTCCGCATTATACACTTCGCAATTCGGATTACACGTCGGAGCCGCTACTGGATCGCAGCTACATGTTTCCGCATTATAGACTTCGCAATTTGGATTACACGTCGGAATCGTTACTGGGTCACAGCTACACGTTTCCGCATTATACACTTCGCAATTCGGATTACAAGTCGGAGTCGTTACTGGATCGCAGCTACATGTTTCCGCATTATACACTTCGCAATTCGGATTACAAGTCGGAGCCGCTACTGGGACGCAGCTACACGTCTCCGCATTATACACTTCGCAGTTCGGATCACAAGTCGGAGCCGTTACTGGATCGCAGCTACAGGTTTCCGCATTATAGACTTCACAATTTGGATTGCAAGTCGGAGCCGTTACTGGGTCACAGCTAC
>CAKZUM010000012.1 GCA_937921525.1 uncultured Saprospiraceae bacterium | reverse complement strand
AATAGACCTTATGTATAAAAAATAATTATATTATACGTGCGCACGTGCGTATATATAGTGTACCCCTTGATGAATTGACTTAAAATCGTTATATTTTGTGTATGGATTTACAGAAAATAATGCGAAACAGAAAACAATTTTTAGCTTTAACTACACTGCATGTTGAAGAATTTGAAGAACTATTACTTTACTTTTCTTCTCGATGGCGTAAATTTATTAAGCACTTTAACTTTCGAAGAAAGCGTAGAAAAAAGCCCTTAACAGGAAATCAAATAGACAATGCAACTCGATTATTAAAAACAGATGAAGAAAAATTATTTTTCATTTTATATTTTTTTAAAAATGGACATTTACAAGAATCCATAGCTGCCCAATTTGATATGAACCAAGGACAGGTTAGTCGATGGATAAAAATACTGATGCCACTTTTGGAAAAAAGTATTATTGACTTGCATTTACAACCTGCTCGGAGCATGCCTGAACTCGTAAAATTATTCCGAAATCGACAGCGAGAAAATAATCTAAGTAACTGTGAATCAGCAGAATCTTTACATTTGGATGCTACCGAAAGAACGATTCAGCGTAACTTAGATTATGATGCACAAGAACAAGATTATAGTGGCAAAAAAGGAACACATACTGTGAAAAATTCTGTTGTGAACGATGAATATCAATTCATTCATTTTGCTGGTTTGACTTCTCCTGGACCTACCAGTGACAAGAAGATGGCAGACCTAGAAATTCCTGACTTTTCAATGTTGAAAAAATGGAATCTTTGGCTATCAAAAGATAAGGGCTATCAAGCTTATCGACCTAAAGGGGTACATCTATTAGAACCCTTCAAAGCTGCAAGAAATAAACCACTATCCAAAGATCAAAAGGAATATAATTCTTGGATTAGTTCCATTCGAATTGTTGGAGAACATGTTATGTCAGGAATTAAACGATGTCGGATTGTCAAAGACGAATTGCGTTATTTTTCCTCTACTTTTAGAGATAAAATATTTTTTGTAGCCTGTGGATTACATAATTTCAGGGTCACCAGAAGAAAAAATACTTACAATCAAGGCGCCCTACGTGTGCGGGCGCGCATTAATTTAAATTTTTCTGATACATAAGGTCTAATAAGATTTTGCGATAAAATGCTTAACTTTAAGTGAGCAAAAAGATACTGCAAAATGTTTAAAAAAAGCCAATCAGATCGTCCACTAGATTTATTTAGCAATGTATTGAATCATTTGCCTGCAAGTGTTTCAAAGAAACTGCTTCGAGAAGAAAGCTGGCATAATGTATTTTATAAAGAGGTGATAGCCCCTTTTCCAGAAAGTATATTTTCCGTACTGTATTCTTCCAAGATGGGTCGACCCAACATGCCAGTTCGCCTATTAGTAGGATTTTTAATATTAAAAGAAGGTCATGGATGGACAGACGAGCAATTATTTGAAGAAGTAGTTTTTAATCTACAAGTTCGTTGGGCATTGGGTCTACGTAATCTAAACGATAAAGCTCCAGGCGAAAGTACTTATTATGACTTCAAGCAATCTTTACAGCAGTATCATAAGGAAACTGGAAAAGACTTATTGGAAGAAGCATTTGAAAAGATTACAGCGCATCAGCTAAAGAAATATAAAATTAATGGCAAACATTTTCGGATGGATGCCAAGTTATATAATTCAAATATAGCAACCAGTAATCTAGTACGCCTATTAAGTGAGACCTTACAATTGTTTTTACGGGATTTATCTGATTTAGAAAAGAGTTGGATTAGTGCTGAACATAAAGAAGTCTTGGAACAGCTTAACCAATACTCTTCTGACGGTATTGCCTATCGCATGACCAAAGAAGAGAAGCAAGATTATATCCAGCAATGTGGTAGCCTACTGCTACATTTGACAGAAGTCTTTAAGGATACAGGCGGTGTTCATTATCCTTTATTAGTTCGACTATTATCAGAGCAATATGATGTAGTAGACTCTAGTGCTGAAGAACCTCCAACACAGGATAATTCTACAGGTTCAACATCTAATATAACCCAAGAAGGCTCAGACGTTCCACAGGAAGACGTTCCACAGGAAGACGTTCCACAGGAAGACGTTCCACAGGAAGACGTTCCACAGGAAGACGTTCCACAGGAAGACGTTCCACAGGTAAGTCTGAAAGATCGCGGTCAAATTAATGGCAGCACCTTACAATCTCCTCATGATCCCCAAGCAGCTTATCGTAAAAAAGAGAATGGTTCTTCTGTACAAGAGATACGAGGCTACAGTAGTAATATTGGGGAGACTTGTCACCCTGATAATTCTTTCAATTTAATCACTACTATTACAACTGCACCCGTTACGATCCAAGATAATGACTATGTTAAAAAAAGCATAGAGCAAACACAACGTGTTACAGGAGGTGTAGACACATCTTGGATGGATGGTGCATACAGCAGTGCGACGAATCGAAACTGGTTAGAAGAAAAAGGTATCACGGCTTACTTCCCTGCATTAGCAGGATACGAAGGACACCACCACTTTGAATGGGTCAACTCTTCTGAATCTTCCGAACCTATATTAATAGTTACTGATTTACGAGATGGTAAAAAGTACAAAGCGCAACTTACTAGATGTGGTAAAAAATATCGCATCACTTACGATCATCTCTGTAAAGATGGCCGAAAGTTTTATCGCTATTTTACCCAACAGGAACTAGCCAATTATGAGAAGCGAAGACAGATAGAGCAATTGCCAAAAGAAATTTTAAATCGAAGAGCAAATGTAGAAGGCACTATTCATCAAGTCTTTTGCAAAATGGGTAAAAAGAGTCGTTACAGAGGACTACTACCAAATCATTTTATGGTACTGGGTCGAAGCTTTTGGACAAATTGCAGAAGAATTACCAAATATGCAGCTAAACAAGCTCACGAAGCTGCTAAAATTGCTTTTTTACTGTTGTGTCGGCTAGTCAAGCATCTGATTCGCTTTTTTGCATTTTTAACTTTTACTTCTTGCTCGAAACATGCAAGGCAAAATCTTATTCTGTTATTTCAATGAACTTTGTGTCTTTTAGACTTTTCGGAGTGGACTCAAACTTTTAAATATGGAACCACCATACTGTTTTGAGCAAAAAAGGTACTTTCCTTTTTTGCAAAATTTCAACGGTTCGTGTCCATAGCAATAGTAGTTCGTTTAACTAGGTGTATTTGGATTTTTCATCACCTTCCAACGCACA
>CAKZUM010000011.1 GCA_937921525.1 uncultured Saprospiraceae bacterium | reverse complement strand
GTTCCCTATTTTGGGTAGTCAAATATAAAGCTAGACAAGGCGGAAAACGTAGGCGATGCCCAGCATCGACGAGGCTTTCCAACGCAGTATAGTTTTATATTTGGCAGCCATAAATGCGGAAGTTATTATTTAGTCGTTACTTAATGACCTAAGTTAGTACTTTTTCCTTAAAAAGAGAAGTCAGATCGTTCCTCCGAAACTGTCAGAGGTCAGAGGTCAGAAGTCAGACGCATGACGTTGGCTACACGTGGTCAACATCGTAAGTCTGACTTCTGACAGCGCAGCGATCTGACCTCTGACCTCTTTTACTTCCCTAAAAGCGCACGACCTGGATAAATACCAGAATCACCTAGTTCTTCTTCAATTCTCAATAATTGGTTATACTTAGCGATTCTATCAGAACGAGAAGCAGAACCTGTTTTGATTTGTCCAGTATTTAAAGCAACCGCCAAATCAGCGATAGTGGTATCTTCTGTTTCACCAGAACGGTGACTCATCACACTGGTATAACCATTGCGAGTTGCTAATTTAACTGCATCAATTGTTTCTGTAAGTGTACCAATTTGGTTTACTTTGATTAAGATAGAGTTAGCAGAATCTTGGTCGATCCCTTTTTGCAAACGCTTAGTATTGGTAACGAATAAGTCATCACCCACCAATTGTACCTTCTTTCCAATTTTTTTATTTAATGCCTTCCAGCCTTTCCAATCATCCTCGTCTAAACCATCTTCAATAGAAAAAATTGGGTATTTCTTAGCCCAATCTGCCCAATAACTTACCATATCAGAAGAAGATAATTTATCTCCAGTAGACTGGTGGAAGTGGTATACTTTTTCTTTAGCATCATAAAATTCAGAAGCAGCAGCGTCCATGGCAATCAAAATATCTTCGCCTGGCTTAAAACCTGCTTTTTCTATTGCTTGTAATACAATTTCAATAGCTTCTACATTAGATTTGATGTTTGGTGCAAAACCACCTTCATCTCCAACATTGGTAGAATAGCCCTTTTTCTTCAAAACAGTTTTTAGGGTATGAAATACTTCAACCCCCATTCTCAAACCTTCTGAAAAGAAGTCTGCCCCTAATGGCATAATCATGAATTCTTGAAAGTCGATGCTATTATCGGCGTGAGAACCACCATTTAAGATGTTCATCATTGGCACAGGTAATACATGTGCATTGACACCACCTACATATCTATAAAGCGGTTGACCACTTTCTTCGGCAGCTGCTTTGGCTACAGCTAGAGATACGCCTAGAATGGCATTCGCACCTAGCTTAGATTTATTCTCAGTGCCGTCCAATTCTAGCATCAAGTTATCTATATAGATTTGCTCATGTATGTCGACACCAATCAACGCTTCTCTAATATCGTCTTCTACATTTTTACAAGCATTTAATACACCTTTGCCCATAAAACGATCATCATCGCCATCTCTCATTTCTACTGCTTCATACTTACCTGTGGAAGCACCAGATGGCACAGCTGCTCTACCTAAAGAACCCGTTTCTGTTAATACTTCTACTTCTACAGTAGGATTTCCTCTTGAATCTAAAATTTCTCTAGATCTAATATCAATAATTGAACTCATGTCGGATTTTTTATGAAAGAAAAAAAGTTATTTGAACAACTTCAAATGACGGGGTAATTGACCCCATAAATATTTAGGCTTAAAGAAGCAATTTTTACTACTTAGCTACTTCTATGCTTTTCCATCATGTCTATAAACGTATCAAAAAGATACCTAGCATCATGTGGTCCCGGAGATGCCTCAGGGTGATATTGAACAGAGAAAGCATTTTTACCTTTTACACGAATCCCTTCGATCGTATCATCATTTAGGTTTGTATGCGTTATTTCTACCTTATCATGGTTATCAAGGATTGCTTCAGGGCTAACTCCAAAACCATGATTTTGGCTAGTAATCTCAGACTTGCCAGTAATATGATTTTTGACAGGATGATTAATCCCTCTATGGCCGTGATGCATTTTGTAAGTTGGAATATCAATAGCTCGTGCTAATATTTGATGCCCTAGACAAATGCCAAACAATGGTTGATCGTCTGCTAGAATAGCCTTTGCAGTATTGACCGCATAGTCCATTGGGGCAGGATCGCCAGGCCCATTGGATAAGAAATAACCATCTGGCTGATATGCTTTTAATTCCTCATAGCTAGTCTTAGCTGGGAATACCTTTACTTGACAACCTCTAGCAACAAAGCATTCTAAAATGTTTTTCTTAATTCCTAAATCTAGTGCTGCAATTTTAAATTTAGCGTCCGCCTCTCCCACAACATAGGCTTCTTTAGTACTCACTTTAGAGGCTAGTTCAAGACCATCCATATTTGGAACTTTCGCCAATTGATTCTTTAGCTTTTGAATGTCTAACTCTTCAGAGGAAATAATGGCATTCATTGCCCCTTTACTTCTAATGTGTCGGACAATTGCTCTAGTGTCTACGCCAGAAATGCCCACCAAGTTTTCTCTTTCGAAATATTCTTGAATGGACTCGTCTGCTACTATACGAGAAAATTGTTCTGTGTAATTTTTACAAATTAGACCAGCAATTTTAATGCTTTCAGATTCTGTATCGGTGGCCTTGGTACCATAATTACCAATATGAGCATTGGTAGTCACCAAAAGTTGACCAAAATAGGAAGGATCAGTGAAAACTTCCTGATAGCCTGTCATACCTGTATTAAAACAGATTTCTCCAGCTGTGGTCCCTTTTTTTCCAGCAGAAATTCCATGGAAAGTGGTACCATCTTCTAATAACAAAACGGCAGGTGTGTGCTGCATAATTAATTTGTGCTAAGTTGTATTAGTAGTTGGACAAAATATTGATATTCTATACAAATTCAGTGTTCGAACATAAGGAAAGTCGAAAGCGAGCAAGAGAAGTGTTGATTTTCTTTTACGCTGATTATTTTCACTAAAATTTATAAGGAATGAAAGAATAATAAATGTTACTTCTTTGGCGTAGCCATTTTTCTGTCTTAGCTTTTCAAAAAAATAGTGCATAGCCGAGCTACGGACTCTTTTTTTGGAAGGCTAAGATTGGAAAAGGGCAAGCCAAAATGTAATAGTTATTGTTTTTTTATTCCTAAGAGAATCAAAATGAATATTCCATCTTTAATAGGTCTCTTTATTTTGGCTGGTTAGGTTCTTCTCAAAATCCGCGCAAAGATACTATTTCCAACGATAAATTGACATTGATAAGCGGATTTTATTCTACAACTATTTTTCGTACACTTTGCCCTCTTTCTGTAGTAAACTGGAGGAAGTAAAGCCCTGGACTCCATGCCTTTACGGCTACTTCATTGCTTTCTCTTAAAATGCTAGGTGCTTGCATCAGCATTCCTGTAATGGAGTAGACGCTATAGGTGATAGGTTCTTGAGCAGTTGATTGGATGTATAAACGGTCTATTACAGGGTTAGGAAATATATTTATGTTGGTAGTTATAATGGCATCAATGGTATTAGTAGTCAAGCAATTATCAGTAGTTTCTACACTTAATTTTACGATACGGATAGAATCACAACCACTATGAGAAACGAGCGAGTCAACGTAGGTTCCTGTAATACTGTGTCCTTCGTAGGTTTCCCCACTGCAAATACTGACGGCGAATGTTTGTTCTATTTTAGGCAAGATGCTTAGGTTTAGTATTCTTAAAGAATCGCAGCCTGTAGCAGAGGTAAAAATGTCTATATAAGCTCCTTTTTCGGATCGCCCCTCCAGACTTTCTCCTTCACATATACTAGCATCTACTTCTGAAATAATTCTAGCTGAGGAAACAGCTATATCCAGTACCCTAATAGAATCACAACCATTGGGCATTGAAAAGGTATCTCTGAATATACCCGGACCTCTGTATCCTTCGACTATAGCTTCATTATTACAAACCACTATTTCTTTGGTGAGTACTACTGGTTGACAACCAAGAGAGGATATAGATGTTCCAAAATCCATACTCAGGCAAGTTTGATTATTACCAATAAAGGCATCAGTAACATTGTCTGATGGAGTGATACTTACCTGCACATTTTGTGGTCCACTAGGGAAATCAAGAGAAGGTAATGTTATCGCTGTTATAGAATTCGGTTCGATTTTAGTAGCATATTCGTTAGAAAAACGAGTAGTTGACACGCTAAAATTTACTTGTAATTTGGTGACATCCGTATTACCATTATTGGCAATAGTAACAATAGGAGTCCACATAGCAGTAAGCGTATCTTGGAGAATTTGTACGCCCTCTAACGCTATCTCATAGCTAAGTGGAGTTACGGTACAATTGGTACTGGAATTGTTTAGTTGAGACATTCGACGCTCTTCGATATTAAAGTGCATTCGCTCTTTTTGACCTTGCGTAAATGCCGCCCAGCAATCTCCCGTATAATCCATGTAATTACTAAGCATGTCAGGTTGATCCCCCAGTCCCCCCATACTTATAGGACGATAAGGATTATTTTCACTTAGATCATCTTCGTCTGTACTACACGAATTAGATGGCACTTCGCAGCTTCCGCCATTTTTTCCAGCCATACCTTTTGGTGGGGTATCACAAACAAAGTCCCCTTGCAATAAACAATCCGTATTTAAAGGACAGGCTTGGTCCGAAGCATTAGAAAAGACATGCTTAAGGGAGAAGTAATGACCCAATTCATGAGTTAACAAGCCATCCCAAAGAAAATTACTATTAATAATAATAAAATCTCTTTCGCTTCCGCCGAGATAGACACCTGCAACATCTGTATCTTCCACTAAGAAAATATTCAAATATCGACTAGTATTCCATATGAATTTTTCGCTAAAATGGGGAGATAATTCTGCTATTGATCCTCTAGCATATTCCGAATGATTATATCGTATAATCCCTGTGGTAAATTCCCCATCTGGATTAACGGAAGCTAAACAGAATTCTATTTCTGTGTCTATACCATAATTTGGCTGTTCAAAAGAAGGGGCTCCCAAATAACTATGTCTAAAGCGTTCATTGGTTTTAGTAAGTACTTCTTTTATTTTTCGCTCAGGTGGGTTGATTTCTGAACCAATAGGCGAACAATCAGTCATAATATGAATGACGACAGGGAAAATATAGGGTATTTTAGATCGTTTTTTCTTAGGACTAGGATGGCTCAATTTGTAACGATAAGCAGTTTCATATACCAATTGTTCCTTGGCATAGCTAGACTTATTGGTAATTAATTGTTGGGCTATTTTATCCGTGCCACAAGATAAAGATTGGGCGTGATGATTTGAGCTATAGAATAGCAGTAGTGCAAACAAGAGGGGGTATCTCATCAATTTTACTTAATACTAATGTAAAGACAAGAGTACTTTTATACAAAAAGTACGATCATCATTACAGATGGGGGATATAGGGCAACAGCATGTAAATGCTATCAGCCAGTTTATTAAGTAAGTGGTGTGGTGCGAAAAAATATAGATAGTATGTTTAAATAGCTTCATTTGAAGCTATTTAAACATACCGCCTAAATTTCAAAAAAAATTGGAATTAAAACTAAGGTAGTTGTAATTATAAAAGAAATATATATTATATAGATGGCAAAATTAATAATATTATATTAATTAACTATATTTGAAAGGTAGAACTTTTGAATCTTTTACTGTTGAGAGCGTCATTAAAGTCTTTAAACGTTCAATCTCTTCGATTTGAGAAAGCGTTTTAAATAATAATTGCTCGTAGGTTGGTATATCTTGGCAAATAATTTTGATTAAGAAATCCGCTTCACCAGTTATGATATAGCATTCTGTAATTTCTTCGATAGACTTGATTTTATCCAAAAAATTATTGAGGGCATTATCTTTTTGCCATGCTAAGGAAACTAAAACGAACGTTTTTACATTTAGACCTATAGCAGAGGGCGCTACTTGAGCATGATAACTGTTAATGACACCGGAATTCTCTAGCTTTTTCACCCGTTCCAATGTTGGGGCAGGGGACAATCCAATTTTCTTGGATAGATCAAGATTAGTAATTTTACTATTTTTTTGAAGAATCTTTAAGATCTTAAGGTCTATTTTATCCAATTTATCGGACATAATTCAATATGATTATAGTGGATTAGCGTAAAAGCGCAAGATATTGAAAAAGAAATTATTATCAAATAAAAAAGCATTATTCGTTAATTAATTTTATTTTTTCAGGATAGAAAGAGGAAAAAGATAATAAAATTCGGATTTTAAAAAATTAAATGTGTTGAGTTGGGTACATTTTCTTTAGCTCAAACACTATTAGGAGAACAATTAAGAAGTTTGGTTGAAAATCCAATATCCACAAATAAAATAATCTAAATTCAAGATTCGTTCATCATTTGACAATCTACTTAAATGATTGTATCTTGTTTAGAATATATATTTCTTCACCCATGTTAATCCAAAACCCATGATTATTTTAAGCTTTTTAGCAGTAATGCTATGTTTCTTTGGCTATGATTTAGTAAAAGAAGCGCAACCAAAGACAAGATAGTTTATCTGTCTTTTATCCTTATCCAAAATTGAAGAACTTAAGGTCTCACGTTTACGTGAGGCCTTTTTTATTGTGCGGCATTTTACCGAAGTTATTTACCATAAAAGTAGTTGATAATTTTACCACATAGGTACATAGGCCACATAGTGTGACTTACCTATGTGGCCTATGTACCTATGTGGTGAAAAAACTATATCGTAAAATTGTTAAAAAATGTCAACTATTTTGTGGTTTGCATAAACTTGTCCCTAAAAAACAAAGTTTTGTATTTACTTTTACCTTCTTAAACAACTTCTTTGTATTAAATCATTTTGCTTGTCCAACCAACTGCCTAAATCTTATTGGTCTTTAATCCGCCAGCGATTTCTTGAAAACAGGAGTGCTAGGTGGTCTGTGCGAGCACTCTTATTGGCCGTATGTATCGCTGTTTTTGGTAATTTTATAGCAGGAGAAGTGCCTATTTATTGCCAATTAGACAATCAAATGTACTTTCCTGTATTCAAAAAATATGCAGTTGACTTAGGACTAGCGACTTGGTCTCCGCCCTTTCATAAAAATGATTGGCGATCCTTTGAATACCAAAAAGTCATTCATCCATTAATTCCTTACGCAGCACATACCACGGATAAAAAAAATAGGCACTATAAAAGTCCATTTGATGAACAGGAGGTATCCGCTACAAAATTTCATCATTGGCTTGGTACGGATCGTTTAGGACATGATGTAGCTGCGGGGATGATTAGTGGATTGCAAACCGCCTTATTAGTTGGTATTCTATCTATGTTATTGGCTACTCTGATTGGCTTATGTATGGGTGGCTTGGCAGGTTATTTTGGTGACGAAGGGTATCAGACTTCTATTGTGCGATTGATTTTGACCAGTATAGGTATATATGTAGGTATTCATTTTGGTTTTATTGCTAGAAGTTACACTATTTCAGAAGGCTCTTTTATACTGGAGATAGGAAAAGGAGTGGGGGGGCTACTGTTGATTGTGTTTATTTTTAATAGGCTTGGATTTGCGCTAGAGCGATTCCCTAGGTTATCAAAGAAAATATCCTTACCTATAGATTTAATAGTAATGCGAGTGGTAGAAGTGATGAATGGAATTCCAGGTCTTTTATTAATCTTAGCGATTACGGCAGTTATTAAGAATGCTTCCATATTCACGATTATATTTATTATTGGTGTTGTTGGATGGACAGGAATTGCACGATTCGTTCGGGCAGAGTTACTAAAAATTCGTACGCTTGATTATGTGCAGGCAGCGAAGGCGATGGGTTTTAGCCATACCCGTATTTTCTTAAAACATGCCCTTCCCAAAGCATTAGGGCCTGTTTTAATTACAGTAGCCTTTGGGGTGGCTGGTGCCATATTGGTAGAAGCCACTCTATCTTATTTGGGCATAGGGGTATCGGATCAAATTACTTGGGGTTCTTTGCTAAAGGATGCCCGCACGCAGGCATCGGCTTGGTGGCTAGCGGTATTTCCTGGCCTAGCTATCTTTTTTACAGTTTTGATTTTTAACTTGATTGGGGAAGGACTGAAAGAGGCGGTGGATGGGCGGTGAGGGGAGAGCTATGTGTGTGGGAAAAAATCAGAAATCATAATTCAGAAATCATACATCATAAATCTGCTAGCTAGGCACAACTAGATGGATTTATGATTGATGATGTAAGATTTTCTCATACAGGCCGAATATTGGGTTGTTTGTATGTGTGCAAAATCAAAAATCATAATTCATAAATCATACATCATAAATCTGCTTAAATGGAACGGGCAGGTCTGCTAACTAGACAAAGCTAGGAGGATTTATGATTGATGATGTAAGATATATGATGTATGATTTTCGCATATGGTCCAAAAAGGGGGCAAAATAAGAAAACCCAAATCACATCTTAACAAACTGCACCGACCGAGTGGAGTACTCCCCACTAATTTTTAAAATATAAATCCCCGCCTCCAGCATATCTACCTGCTTTTGAAGGAACGCCTCTTGATGGACTAAACTTTTAAAACGTAGTACTTCTTGCCCATTAATACCATGGATGGTAAAAGACAATAACTCATTAGGTTTAGTATTATAGAAACTTACATTTAAAACATTCTTAACTGGATTGGGAAAAATCATCAGTGCTTGATCTGGACTAGCTAGGGCATTGACAGAAGATAAAGTATTATTCGGTGGCTCCACAATTCCATCTAATGGATAAGACAAAATGGACCGTGCAAAAGTGCTAACGGATAAGGTGTTAATACCCGTATTCCAAACCAAATCATAAGCCGCTACTATTGGCATATTAGTACCTAGTCGTTCCCAATGTATGCCACCATCTAAAGTCCCATATACACCTCCATCTGTAGCTACGAAAATTACTAAATCATCATATCCCTCAGGAACGACCATAGCGTTAATCGCCAACTGTGGCAAATCGCCAGCGATATTTTGCCAGCTATTTCCTCGATCACTAGACCGATAGATATGAGGGGTATTATCATTGTCTTTGTACCCAGAATAAGCAACAAATACAGCATCTTCTATATTGGGAGAAGCCACGATATCTGTAACCGCTCTCTCTGGCAAAATACCTTGTATGGATTTCCAAGTTGAGCCATCATCCGTTGTTAACCAGACATTTGCATCCATTGTACCAACATACAACAAGGCAGCATTAATAGGGGAAAGACTAAGCGTGGATATGGATTGTGGACGTTCATATATTTCTCCATCTGTTAAATCATCACTAATTAGTTGCCAATTAGGTATTGTACCTGCGGTACTTTTATATACCCGATGCGTCCCTGTGTAAAGTATAGATGGATTGTGCGGACTCATGATATACGGCATATCCCAACCTCTGCGATCGCCAGGCATGATCCCATCTGTAGCCCCTCGCCAAGAAGCTCCGCCATCTTGTGTTACTTGGATATTTCCTCGTTGACTTTCTGCATAAAAAATATCAGGCTCCGTTGGATGGAAGACTGTTTGGAAGCCATCTGAACCCCTATACTTTTCCCAGTTATTAATAGAAGTAGCATTTCCTGTTGCGGAGCCATTATCTTGGAATCCTCCATAGTAATTGTCTGGAAGATGCGGATTATAAGCGATTCTATAGGTTTGACTAGCAGGGATATTTTCTATATCTGCCCACAATACACCGCTTTCCTCTGATTCATATAAACCACCATCTGTAGCTAATAGCATTTTTCCAGATGAATGAAAGACTAGATCATGATGATCTACATGTATACCAATTCCTGCATTCCGAGATAAAACATCCCAACTGGAGCCAGCATTTTTTGTTCGGTAGGTTGTTACCCCTAAGACGGATATATCATTTTTATCCATAGGGTTAACTCGAATCTGCCCAAAATACCAACCAAAACCTCTTAAAGAACTGGCAACGGACATATCTGTTGTTATTTCCTCCCAAGTACTTCCTTGATCGAAGGAACGATACACCCCATTCAAATTATGTAGACTATCGACATATACGGTAAATACGGCATCTTGAGAAGCAGCTAGTCCTATCCGACTTTGTTTACCTTGTGGTAAAATATGCGTTAACGCCTGCCAAGACTGACCGCCATCCGTACTTCTATGAATTTTTGCGCCAAATCCAGCGGTCTGCGAAAATTTACTATTCCGAAGACGATCCCAGCCTGCTGCATAGATGAATTCAGGATTTTGCGCATCTAATACTACATCAATTACCCCTGTTTCTTCCCCTAGAAATAATACTTGTTGCCAAGTATTTCCGCCGTCAATAGACTTATATAAACCTTTATCTGTATTTGGTAAAAAAGGTAAACCCATGGCGGCAACATACAAAACATCACTATTGGTAGGGTGTACTATAATTCTAGAGATAATCCGAGTTTCTCGGAGTCCTATATACGACCAAGTTTCTCCTGCATCGACACTTTTATAAATGCCATCTCCAAGAAAAGGAAATCCAGAAATATTGGGATCACCTGTTCCTGCATATACGACATTGGGCTGCAAAGTATCAAAAGCAATTGCTCCAATCGCTAAAAATAATTGATTATCAAAAACAGGTTTCCAATTCTGTCCGCCATCTGTAGTTTTAAAAATTCCCCCAGAGGAAAAACCCGCTAAGATAATATCGGTATCTTCTGGATGATAGGCTACGGTATTGATTCTTGCCCCTAAATTGCCTGGCCCTTCAACCGTCCATTCTTTATCAAAATTTTCAAAGCCACCGTTTCTAGGGACTGCTTGCTCTTTTACTGTTTCTAATGCTTTCGTGTAGGCTTTTATATCAAATGCTATATCTGGAAAGGAACGTTGCAAGAAAAACTCATCGCTTTGCGTATATTTTTCTGTTAGGCGATCTCGGTTGGATTCGGTTGGTGGGGTAGGGGCGTCAGGCGTCCAACAACCTATTAGGCATAGGGATAAACTTATGCTTAAAATTTGGGTGTAGATGGACTGCCAGTTGTTCATTTGAAAAGTAGAAATTTAGTAGTTTTTAAATTGGCAAAGCTTGGGTTGTTTTTTAACACAGGTAGGGTTATTTTTTACCTCTTTGCAAACATACGAGGTACATAGTCCACATAGATTTCTATGCGCTATGCTATGTGACCTATGTGTCTATGTGGTAAAATCACACATCATACATCTTAAATCATACATC
>CAKZUM010000010.1 GCA_937921525.1 uncultured Saprospiraceae bacterium | reverse complement strand
TTTGCGTACCTTCATGATTACGGTAAGACCTTAGTAGAATCTCCATCTCTGCTTGAGTTTTATGTCTCATGTTTTTTTTGTACAAAATTATGGGCAGATGATGGAAGGTGCAAGTACGTACTTCACAGCACGCTTACTTTGTAGCGATATAAATTTTTTCTCTTCGAGATCGGATTAATTTTCCTACCGCTTTTTCACTTTTTCTATTTTCATAAACATCTGCGGTATCAATAAAATTGATACCTGCGTCCACTGCTTCATTGAGTATTTGTTCTGCATTTTTTCTATCAAAGCCACTGCCCCACTTTCCGCCAACTTGCCAAGTACCCAAGCTGATTTCTGAAATCTTTAATCCTGTTTTTCCAAGCGTTCTATAATTCACCTTATATTGTTTTTTAAAATTTAAAAATATCGTCCAATTAATTCATGCTCCACGATCACTTTTTTCAATTCATAAAAATCTACTTCTCCTTGATGCTTCCAGACGATCTTTCCGTTAGGTTCGATTAAGGCTGTATAGGGCAATGCTCCATTCCAATCCTTATCCACCGCCTCTATTAGTGCATACTTGTCGTCTTTAGCAAATAAATAATTGGGTACAGCAGAAGTCTTTTCTCTCAAAAAATTAAGGACTTTATCTTCCTGTTTCGGATTGTCTGCTGAAATGGAAACAAACTCAAAATCTCTAGCACCATACATTCTCTGAAGGGCTATAAATTCTGGATATTCAATAATACAAGGACCACACCAAGTAGCCCAAATATTAATTAGACGAAGCTTTCCTGAATCTTCATTTTTCAATAACTGCTCGATGCCCGCTTCATCTATGGGGGATACAGTAACTTCTTTTTCTTTCCATTCCTTATTTGCTTTTTCTTTCATCTTCAATTTCCAGCCCCACTTAGTAGAACAACCAAAAGTTTTTGTAATTGGATTTGGAACTTCTGTTCCTACTAGTATAGCATCTAAAGCTGCTCGCAAATCTTCTGCATTAGCAGTTCCTGGTTTTTCCACAGCATCTAGTCTGCCTCTATAGGCTAGTTTTTGTTCTTTGTCAAATACAAACACATGAGGCGTTGCAACAGGTCCATATTTTAAAGAAACAGCTTGGTCGTCTCCGTCATACAAATAAGGAAAATTATATTTTTTATCTTTTACTCGAATTTTCATTTCTTCATAATCATCGTTTAAATCGGTATACCCCAATTCTTCATATAGTAAGCCAATTGGGCTATTCGGAGAGATACCTACAAATGACACGCCCTTTGTATTGTAGTCCGATACTACTTTTATCAATCTGTCTTCATAGGCTTGAGCGGTAGGACAATGATTACAAGTAAAAATTACGACCATTGCTTTTGATTGCTTAAAATCATCAAGGCTATAGAATTTTCCATCAGTAGCTGGCAATCTAAAATCAGGTGCTTTTTCCCCAATAGTTAAAGTCGGAACAGGCCGTTCTTCTACGGGTTGAGGATTGGCAACAAAGGAAGACTTCGCTGCTATTTTGTCTTCATGTTGTTCTGGACTAGAACAAGAAAGTAGTAAGCCTAAACAACTAATAATATAAATTTGTAGATTTTTCATTGTAATTTATTATGGTCCAAACAATGTAAGAAATTTCTTAAACTCATTATAATATATCAAGTCCAATGTAAGGAATGACGTACAAATAACTTTTACATTTGACTGGTTATCTTTTTCATAAAATATCTTAAATATAAAAAAAAGCGACTCATTCTAATTAAAGAATAAGTCGCTTTTTTGTTTATGACGTATTTCTTACCAAACTAGTTCTTCTTCTCTAGTTCTGTAATACGATCTGCTTGCTTTTGCAATTGCTCATTTTGCTGAATAACATACAATGTCAATTCCTCAATTTTTTGTAATAAGCCCATACTAAATGTATTCAAATCCAAGCCGTCTTTTAACATCTCCTTACCTGAAGGAATACCTGGCAAATGCTTGTTCTTAGTAACGAACTCGCTTACTGTATCCAATTGTGGTAAAGCATAATTGTTATCGAAAACAAAATCAGCAGGCTTCAATGCTTTACCTTTCATTTTGATAGACCCATCCTCCCCATTTAATTGAATAGTCGCTTTACCCCTTTTATTTTTGATAACAACATCGCCATCTGTTCCAGCACCACCCAAGCTGATATTACCATCGCCGCCATCTACATGTACCGTAGATTTACCACGAGCATTTAACAAAGTAATATCTCCTTCTGCTTGATGGCCTCCTAGAGTAATGTTACCGCCACCACCATCAATGTGGACGGTGCATTTACCAATAGGATTTAGTAGAGATACATCTCCTTGAGACGTTTCACCACCTAAAGTAATATTACCATTACCGCCATCAATATGAACGGTACATTTGCCTTTTGTATTTAATAAAGAAACATCCCCTTCAGAGGTTTCGCCACCTAGTGTAATGTTGCCATTGCCTCCGTCCAAGTGAACTGTTTGCTTACCTTTAGTATTTAATAAAGTAACATCACCTTCAGATGATTCCCCACCCAAAGTAATATTCCCTCTACCACCGTCTACATGAACCGTGCATTTACCTTTAGCATTTAATAAAGAAACATCGCCTCTGCTTTTATTACCACCCAAAGTAATATTACCACTACCACCATCAATATGAACCGTTTCTTTTCCTGCATCATTCAACATGCCAATATCTCCAGCAGAACCATTACCTCCCATTTTCATATTACCATCCCCCCCATCAATATGAATTGTCTGCTTGCCTGATTCTTTTAATAAAATAACATCGCCTTGCGTACCAGCACCACCCATAGTAATGTTGCCATCACCACCATCAATATGTACGGTACACTCACCGACTGCATTTAAAAGAGAAACATCGCCTTCTGCTACTTCGCCACCTAAAGTAATGTTACCATTACCGCCATCAATATGTACGGTGCATTTACCTTTAGTATTTAATAAAGAAACATCGCCTTGAGATGTCTGACCTCCCAAAGTAATGTTACCACTGCCCCCATCAACATGAACAGTACATTTTCCTTTTGTATTCAATAAAGAAACATCGCCTTCTGAACCAGCACCACCTAAAGTAATGTTACCACTACCTCCATCAATATGGACTGTTTGCTTTCCATTGGCTTGTCTCATACCGATGTCTCCTGCGGCACCGTTGCCCCCCATTTTAATATTCGCTCTCATTCCATCAAGGTGCATTGTTTGTTTGCCATCATGGTTAACCAAAGTGACGTCACCTGCATGTCCTTTACCACCTAATTTCGCATTTGCTTTTGTACCATCTAATGTGACGGTATTTTTTCCTTCCGCATCTTTTAGTGTAATTTTCTTTAATTTTTCTGCCATAATAAATACATTAATTTTTTAATAACAATGAAATAATACCTGATTGTTTGGGCGAGTCTTTAGTTAAAGTTCTTGTTGAGGAATTCGATTTTGTGCTTCTGTAAGTAGTCTTATTATTCTTTTTTCGAGACCAAATTAAACATTTATTTTTAAACGTTTAAATTTTGAAAATTGATATACTTTTTTGCAGTTGCTTAAAGTGTATATTACGTTATCTAAGATAAGAAGTTACGAGAAGATAATTAGGGGAGGGAAGACTGTGGAGGAGAAGGTGATTATGGAATAATTAAAATATATAGTCGTTCGGAGCAAACCAATCTCGCTTACCAATTTTGGAATACCACCCCAACTTAATGGAATACCTAAATCGACTTCTGGTATAGAAAAGAACGTCCCTTTGCTACTATTCTAAAATCATATTTTTAAATTTTACCCAATCTCCTTTGGCTGCTATTGCAGCTTGTTTTTGCCATAAAGTTGGATCATATAGAGTATATAGAGGTCCAGCTTTTTTGAGAATTGCTTTAATAACACCTATGTCGGTTTTAGATAATTTTTTAAAGGTAGTGATTTTTTCAGCATGTAGTAAACTCTCAATCTTAGGCCCGATGCCTTCTATTAATTTTAAATTATCAATATCAACTTTATTAGATTTAGATACATTTATATCTTCGACATTGTCCATCATAGATCTAAGTGGATTAGAATCTACTGGTTTTGTTATCTCAATTTCTTTAATGACTTCAATCTTATTACCTATAGTACTTTTTCTTTTTAAAAGCTCAGAACGATTTTGTTGCAAATCGTACTTCCTACTAAATGCTTCTTTAGACATTGAGAAAAATTTAGCTAGCTTCTCAACTACTTCTTTGCTTATATTTCTTCGATAATTTAAAATATCACTTAATAATTGCCTTGAAATTTTTATTTTTTTTGCAAGAGTAACTTGATTCAGATCAGAATTAATAATTAATGATTTTAATAACTCTACTGGGTTCAATCTTACATATGCCTCTTTTTGTATACGATTATCATATTCATCAATTAAAATCTCAAGAAGATCTATTTCATCTTGATTTTTTTCATCATCTAAAGAGAATAGTTCTTCATGGATATTACAATATTTATTGTACTGTTCCAGATTATGTATTTTTTTATATTTCATAATTATACTTTGTATAGATTAAAACATATCTATTTCACATACATTTGTAATCTTGTCATATTCCCTATGTGTGCCAACAAATCTTATGTATAATACTATTTTATCTTTACCAAATTTATATCCACAAATCAATCTATATTTATTACCTCCAACATTAAAAACGACTCTGTTATAGTTTTTTCCTTTACAAATAATAATATCTGCTCGATTAAATGTTCTTAAAATATCACTAGGAATTTTCCAGTCTGCATAATCAAGTTGATTTTTAAAATCTAAAAATGCTTTTAACATCTTAACATCCGCTTCACAATGCTTTTCTATATTTGCCCACTTAAAGATTTTAACCTTCATTGCTTGTAAAAATAAGAAAAAAAATAAATATACGCAATATGCGTATTTTTAAAAATGGTACGTCTCCTGTTGTTGTAGTTGTTGCAATAAATTAAATAATTAATAATTCTACCCCCCCCAATTATCCCGATCCAAACTCCGATACTGAATCGCCTCCGCCAAATGCTCAATCTTAATCTTCTTACTACCTGACAAATCCGCGCCTGTTCGAGCCACTTTTAGAATACGATCATAGGCACGGGCAGAGAGTTGTAATTTCTTCATCGCCGTTTTTAATAAGACCGTACAGGGTTGATCGAGTTTGCAAACTTCCTTGGCTAGGCGGCTTGGCATCATGGCATTGCAATGCACATTTTTCATATTTTTGAAACGTTCTGTTTGTATATCTCTGGCTTGGATAACGCGCGCTGCTATATCTTTGCTAGGGACGCTTGGTTGGTCATAGTTGGCTAAGAGTTCGTAAGAGACAGGGGTGACTTCTACGTGTAAATCTATGCGATCTAAAAGTGGGCCTGAGATTTTATTGAGGTAGCGTTTGACGATGCCTGCGCCGCAGACACATTCTTTGTCAGGGTGATTGAAATAACCGCAAGGGCATGGGTTCATCGAAGCGATCAACATAAAACTGGCAGGGTAATCTACTGTAATTCTAGCCCTAGAAATTGTCACTTTTCGTTGCTCCATTGGTTGGCGAAGTACTTCTAATACAGAGCGTTTAAATTCTGGTAATTCATCTAAAAATAGTACGCCATTATGCGCAAGGGAAATAGCACCTGGATGAGGATTCGATCCACCGCCCACTAATGCTACATCACTAATCGTATGATGTGGCGCACGAAAAGGACGAGTGGATACTAAAGCGGTATCAGCAGGTAAAACACCTGCAACGGAATGTATTTTTGTGGTCTCCAATGCTTCTCTTAAAGAGAGCGGCGGAAGGATGGTGGGCAGTCTTCTAGCCAACATAGTTTTGCCTGCGCCCGGTGGGCCTATTAAAATTACATTGTGTCCGCCCGCTGCTGCCAATTCTAAAGCTCGTTTAATATTCTCTTGTCCTTTGACATCCGAAAAGTCGATGCTATAGTCATTTTGGGTATTAAAGAATTCATCTCTTGTATCGACCTTTGTTGCTTCTAATTGATGTACCCCATCGAAAAAATCTATAGCTTCTGTTATATTCTCAATCCCATATACTTCTAGTTCATTGACGATTGCTGCTTCTCTGGCGTTTTGTTTGGGTACAATCACTCCCTTGAAATTCTCTGCTCTTGCTTGTATTGCAATGGGCAATGCGCCCTTGATAGGTCGTAGACTACCATCTAAAGATAACTCGCCCATCATCACATATTCATGTATATTGTCGCTGTTAATTTGATCTGTTGCCGCCAACACGCCCATCGCTATGGGCAGGTCATAGGCACTCCCTTCTTTCCGAATATCTGCTGGGGCTAAATTTACTACTAATTTTAAACGTGGTACTTTTTTGCCTACGTTTCCTAAGGCTGCTTCAAAGCGTTGGAAGCCTTCTTTGATCGCATTATCAGGTAAGCCTACGAGGTGATAAAAATTGGATCCTTGTGGCACTAAGCCACCTGCATTTACTTCTACAGTAATCGTCTTTGCATCAACGCCATGAACGGCACTGGCATAAGTTTTTATTAGCATGTCGTGTTTTTTAAGTTTTCTCGAAAGATATAGCTTGTTTAGTTGCTTGTACTTTCTAGGTAAATATAGAAATTT
>CAKZUM010000009.1 GCA_937921525.1 uncultured Saprospiraceae bacterium | reverse complement strand
ATAATAAATGGTATCTGCTACAATTGCACCAGTAGGCTTTTGTTCACTGCAAGCAGAAAGAAAAATAGTAGTAAAAAAAAGGAATAAGGTAAGGGTTCGTAAATTCGGCATTTCGTTTTTTTCCTAAAAATAGGAAATTCGGCTTGGAAGACAAAGAGGGAGGTTTTTTTTTGAATATGGAGATAAAAAGGCAAAGCCTTAAATGATAGAAAGGCACAAGGCACAGCCTTGCGCCAGCCTGTCAACATATCGCTAGCGCAAGGCTGTGCCTTGTGTTTACTATCAAGAAGGCTTTGCCTTCATAAATTATACTGATTAACAACGAATTGTTGGTGGCCGACATTTTAAAAATGGCTGAGACCTTTTCGTAGACCCCAGTTATCTACCACTTTTCAAGTGTCGGCTAACAAGAGTCCGTCTCTTAACTTGACGGCTATGGTTTTTAACCTCGATGCAGTATGATAATCATATAGCATCGAGGTTAAAAACTTCGACGATCCTTTTAGAATAATTTATTGCTTCACGACTCGCTGCACAGACCGTTGCCCACTAGAATTGATCTCAATCAAATAGACCCCGTCTGCTATATTAGACAAATCCATAGAAGAGGTAGTCATTGTGGAACTAGCTGGAACAAGCGTTTCCTGAATAGTTCTACCATTCAAATCTAATAGTCGAATCTGTTGAACTTCGTCTTTTAATCCTTGTACAGGTATATGTAATAGCCCTTCTGAAGGATTTGGGTACACATTAAATATAGCCTTGTTAAGACTTGTATTGTTACCGATATTAGAAGCATCAAAATTACTATCTTGACAACCTTCATGTGTAACGAAGCTAAAATCATGGATGATTTGTTGACAATTGTCATTGCCCATAGTGTCATCGTTATTAGACATGGAAAAGGAACCAACTTGTAGAACTTTTACTTTCAAGAAGTTTTCATTTGCATCAATTACTTCTACTACATCATTACTATTTGGAATAGCATTATCAGCACAGTTACTAGGCGTAGGGCGAAGTATATCAACCACTTCTCCTATACAAACTTTATAATCAAATACCTTCGTAATAGGTATGGATGGATTAATGCAATTGTCAATACTAACATTATATACATAATTCACAACAGGACAAGATAAACCATCATCTTCTCCTTCATAAACACTGTAGTTAAAAGTACCCGCTTGTAATAATTGTATTTCTAAATAATTGTCCTCAATCGTAAGTACTTCTACTACGCCATTTGTAATATTTGGCGCATCTAATAGACAAGTATTTGGCGAAGTTGCTGAATCAGGTAGACGAAGTATGTTACCTACATTAGGTGCGGGTACTCGGATGATGTCCCCAACACAACCGCTAGCATCGAAGGTGGTTTCTAATGCTGCATTAGGTAAGGCACAATCTTGACTTACTTCTACGATTACTAAATAGGTGACTACATCTGTTGGTCCAAAAGCAGGCCCTTGAACGCCACAGAAAAAACCATTAATTTGATTTTCGTATACTGTTGTAGTATTTGGACTGACTAAAATATGATCGGTATTGTCTACTAAAGGCCCCCCTTCCCATTTGCCCCATTGATTGAATGGCTCATTTTCACATGGATCTTGTTGACTATCTGGACAATTACATAGTAAACTCCGAACCATATTTTCTATTCGTAATGTTTCTCCTCTACATATTCTAAATATAACATCATAGGTTTCAAAATTTTCAGGAATATCATTTGCGAAACCTTCTGGTATGATCTCTTCTATACAATTAATTGTGATAGCTTGGTTGGCCAAAGAGCATCCTGTTGGGAAGCCAGCCGCTATATAATCAAATTGTACTATTTGTCCATCGTATTCTGTAAAATTGATACCCGGGCCATAATAGGGGTCTAGTATTTGTCCGTCTTCTGTACGGATTAAGAAATATCTATTGCCATCCGCACAAGTTTGAAAAAACATTTCTCCTCTATTGCTCGTGCAATCTCCTGCTGGTAATGGAGTATTATCTATTTCTAAACAAGTAACAGTGATTGCCTGCTCTGCAATGGAACAAGGGGTATTGAAATTGGCAGGTGTAAAGTCAAAATTGACGGTTTGACCTTGTACTGGCGTATAGCTAATATTTCCATTAAAATAGGGATCATATATTATTCCATCTGTTGATTGAATAAATACGAAAGGTGTTCCGTCATCACAATCTCTAAAGAAGAAAGTGCCTGTGTGGTCATTACAATCGCCCACATTAGGTTCTGTATTATTGGTAGTAATACAAGTAATATTTACTGCTTGACTAGCGGTAGAACAAGGAGAATTAAAATCAGCTACTTGGTAATCAAATTTTACACTTTGCCCTTCGATTAACGCAAAGTTATTGCCTAATGGAAAATAAATGTCTAGCAGTTGTCCATCAGCCGTTCTGATGAAATTAAACAACTGCCCATTATCACAATCTTGGAAAACGATAGTACCAGTAAAACGATCACAGTCTGCTTCATTCGTATCACTACCACAAGTCCAATTATAAATAGCTCTATTTAAATTATAGGCCATTTGACAATCTAAGCCGTTTCCACTTTGGCAGTAAAAAGTCCCATCTTGAAAATACATACTTTCAATTCCATTAGCATCTGTAATGATTAAAAATTGGAAGGAACCTTGTTCATAAACCGTCACAGACTCTGCTGTACAAGCATCTCCAATAATATCAGACAACCACGGGAAAGTGGTAAATATAGGATCATTAATAGGGAAGAGTTCTGGTGAAGAGCCATCTGTATCTTCCATCTCCTCCATCTCTTCATTGTCTATATCTACAGGAGGGGTATCATCATCTTCATTGCTTCCCTCTGTGCCGCTACCGCAAGTCCAAGTTCTAAGCACCTCCGTTAGATTATAAGCACTTACACAATCAAAATTTGGGGCAGAAGCGCAATAAAATGTACCATTTTCAAAGAACAACTGCTCTGAGCCATTTCCGTCATCAATGACCAAGAACGTAAACGCTCCAGATGCATATTCTACTATAGAGGATGTACCACAATCATCGGTATTAATAAGGGTTGATAACCAAGGATATTCTGTAAAAATTGGATCATCTGCTCTGGTCGATGGCGGTGGTGTAGGGCCAGCAGAAGAACAGTCCCATGTATTGATTAAGTTGGTTAAATTATAAGCAGCTACACAATCATAATTAGGAGAATTTTGACAATAAAATGTACCATTATCTAAGTATAATTTCTGAGTTTCCGCTGCATCAGTTACCAATAAAAAATCAAAAGATCCTGAATTATAAACGGCAATTGCTTCATCCGAACAATTGGCAGGATCTACCAAATCTGTCAACCAAGCATATTGGTCAAATATAGCATCTGTCTGTGCGAATAAGGAAGTTTGTAATAAAAAACTGTATAGTACAATTAAGAGTAGGGAGTTTCTTTTCATTGCTTAAAGAATTTTTAATTGGAGGATGAAGGAGCTTATGAACCACAAAGAGGGTGAATACTCAACCGTTACTAAAGGGAATCACCTCCTAATTTAAGATTTCTAAATAAGAATAATTGAATAAAATGCTGATTTGTCAAATGTTAGTTAAATTCACTTTA
>CAKZUM010000008.1 GCA_937921525.1 uncultured Saprospiraceae bacterium | reverse complement strand
TGGTGCTAACATAAGTTGGTTGATATATAGAGAGTTATGTTAGCACCAAGAGTGCTAACGCAACCACCAATCACTAATTATTCATTGTGAGCTTACTTATAGAAAAACTGCTTGACACACTTTATATTAAACAGTCTCGTTGTAATCACTATCAACTTGACTGACTACTAAGCAACTTTTCGATAATCCGTTTTTCTGGATTAAAAGGTGCTAATTCATCAAGTCCCAAGGCACTTATTCCAATAGCAATCATCTCCTCCATATCTTTAGTCTCCTTTCCTAATTTAGCACTGTAATATTTGCCCGCAACTAACAAGGGTTGCTGCGGAATAAGTCCAATTAACTCCGAACCAGTAACCTTTACGCCTAATTGCTCCGCCGCTTCTACGCAAGCCTCATAAGCATGATGCACACTCGTTTCATGCATATTCGTTAAATTCATAGACACCTGTGCCTTACCATACTCTTCGATGTACCAACCAATTGCTTTCAGATATTTTAATTTTCCTGGTACCCTTTTTTTAGTACCATCTACCTGTGTGACCAATCGACCACTAGCCCTAACGGTTCTTGCAATTTCATTTGCTATGTCCACACTATCCGTATCTAAATTTACATTATAGGCGATCAAAAAATCTCTAGCCCCCAATACCGTCGCACCAGATTTTGCATTGAAAGTTATTGGTCCATAGTCTGGCTGCCAATCTGGTAATTTCATTTTAGCGGCCAAGCCTTCATATTCCCCAGAACGAATAGTTGCCAAGTTTCTACGAGCTGGCTGACTAGCATTGTTTTCATATAAATAAACAGGAATATCCAAGGCATCTCCTACCCGCTGCCCTAATTCCTGCGCATACTGTATGACCTCTTCCATCGTAATATTCGCCAATGGCACTAATGGACAAACATCTGTCACTCCGATTCTAGGATGCTCCCCTGTTTGCTGTCGCATATCTATTAATTCCGATGCCGTCTTGATGGCTTGAAAAGCCGCTTCTATTAATTCTTTGGGTGGACCGACAAAAGTAAAAACAGTTCTGTTGGCGGCTTCTCCTCGATCTATGTGTAATAGTTTCACGCCTTCGGTTTGTCGGATAGCGGTGGCGATGGCAGCTAATATTTTTGGATCTCGGCCTTCGCTGAAGTTGGGGATGCATTCTATTAGTTGTTGCATGGAAGAGTTGATTTAGATATAGTTCTTTTTTCACCAACTATTCTTAGTTTTTATTTGTACGAATACTCTTTACACTTTCTACATCCACATTTAATACATTGGCTATATCTTCATCTGAAAGCTTTGTATTTTTAATCATCGCATTTATTGCAAGTTCCTGTGTTTCTTTTACTACTCGCTCTTTTTCTTTTGTTGCTCGCTCTTTTTCTTTTGTTGCTTGCTCTTTTTCTTTTTTTGCTTGTTCTTTTTCTTTTGTTGCTTGTTCTTTTTCTTTTCTAATTTCGTCTCTCTCTCTTATTACTTTTTCAGTTAATTTTTTCTCCTGCTCTACTGCCATTTCGATTTCAATTTTGATACTCAATGCCTGACTTGCTCTATCCGAAAGGACCTCTCCAAATCGTTGATATTCCCTCCTATCTACATCTCCCATGTTTGCCACCTTTAATATTTCTTCCGCTTCTTTTAAACCTTTGGCCGTAAAATCTTTTTTGATTTCACTATTCTTCAAGAAATATATCCACTCATCCAAAGTGTCTTTGGCTATATCATTGAAACTATTCACCTTAATCAAATAAATTTCTGGATATAAATCTTGTATTTTTTCCTTTTTAAACAATCTTTTTTGAGCAGTAGATAACTCTAAATCATCATGTTGATGAATCCCTGAAAAGCTCGTCGTACCTTTGTATATATAATCTTTCCCTCTACCCAAATCAAAATAAACGATATTAATAGAGATCACTTTTTTCACCGATGTCCATTTATCTCCTGTACTAATATGTTCCGTAATAGCTTTGGAAATACCATACAAAATCCTCAAAAAATAATCAATTGCATAAGAATTCTGAATTTCAATAATTATAAGTTCTCCCTTTTTATCTTTCACCAAAATATCAACCCGATTAAACTTATCTGTCTCTGTTTCTTGATTACTTTCCGTGTCAATAATCTCTATAATAGAAATATCATCTTTAAGTAATTCACTCAAAAAACCTTCTAAAATATTAAAATTTGCTTTTTGTCGGAGTAAGCGTTTTATTGCCCAATCAAATCTTACGTGTTTTTGATGTCTCATTTTCTTTGAGTTTTATGGCTAAATTACAAAAAGACTGTCAATACTAAATGATCTTTGGTGGCTTTTCTGGTTTTATTTTCTTTGAATTATCCATTTTTATAACCTCAACGATCTATTATAAACCTAGTTTTTTTTTCAGAGCTAGCTATTAATTCTTAACTAAATTGATACTACCTTTGCCTTCAATACTTTACAAAAATTACCATCATATAATGAACCTATACCCAGACATTCTATTCGCCAATAAAAGAATTCGTCCACATATCCTACAAACCGCCCTATTTCCTTCCAATTATCTAAGCGACTTGTCAGGTGGTAAAGTCTTTCTGAAATTAGAAAGTGAGCAATATACTGGTTCTTTTAAAGCCAGAGGCGCACTGAATAAAATACTATCCACGCCCAAATCCGAACAAGCAAAAGGCTTTATGACCGCTTCTACGGGAAACCATGCCCAAGGATTTGCCAGAGCTTTACAAATTGCAGGGGCAGAAGGGACTATTTATTTACCCGAAGGGGCTTCTCCTGCAAAGGTAAAGGCATTAAGGAGTTATCCTGCGGAATTAAAATTTCATGGGACGGACCCTTTGACAACCGAACTTTTTGCTAAAAAAACGGCAGAAGAGACTGGAAAAATATGGGTCTCCCCGTACAATGATCCCGCTATTATTGCAGGACAAGGAACGATGGGCTTAGAAATAGTGGAACAGGCAACTGCGCCTATAGATTATGTGTTGGGCTGTGTCGGCGGTGGTGGTATGATGGCAGGTGTATCAACTTATTTTAAAACCGCTTCCCCTGATACGGAAGTTATTGGTTGCTTGCCTGAAAATTCTCCTGAGATGTATTTAAGCGTTCAAAAAGGAGAAGTAGTGGTTATTGAGGATGGTTTAGATACTTTATCGGATGGTTCTGCTGGTGGCTTGGAGGTGGACTCAATTACCTATGGTATTTGTCGAGATTTGATAGATTCTTATTGTTTGGTGTCAGAAACAGAGATTGCTTCATGTATTAAATTGATCGCAGAACAGCATCATAAAATAATTGAGGGGGCTGCCGCAGTAGCTGTTGCCAGCTTTTTAAAACAAATTGAGCAATATAGGGGTAAAACAGTAGTGATTATTATTTGTGGTGCTAATATTTCTATGAAGAAATTTGTGGAGATAATGAGGTGAGAAAGTTCAAACACAAGTGTCAAGTGCAAGTTCAAAAAATAACCGATGGCAAAGAATAAAAAACAACGAACAAAAGTAAAAGTAACAACGAACCTACCAGAACCTAAAGGTACTACCTTTACAGACTTGCTAACCAATACCAGCTTTCATAAATGGTTGCTATTCGCCTTTGCCTTTCTGTTGTATGCCAATACGCTGACCCATGACTATACCCAAGACGATGCGATTGTGATCTATGATAACATGTTTACAGAAAAGGGCTTCGAAGGTATTCCGGGTATTTTAAAATATGATACGTTCTATGGCTTTTTTAAAACAGAAGGGAAAGCAAACCTAGTAGCAGGTGGTCGATATAGACCGTTGACCTTGGTGATGTTTGCAGCAGAAGTTAGCTTATTTGGGAAAAGTCCATTTGTAGGTCACTTGGGAAATGTATTATTATATGGGTTGTTAGGAATTGTCTTGTACCTTGTTTTACTTCGATTGTTTGAATATAAAGAAAGTGTCCCCTACCCCGCTTTAATTGCTTTTATATCGGCCTTAGTTTTTATAGCACATCCAGTACATACAGAAGTGGTTGCCAATATAAAAGGTAGAGATGAAATTGTTACTTTATTGGGGAGTTTAGCCGCCTTGTTATTTTCATTAAAAGCCTTTCGGCAGCAACAATTTATTTGGAATTTATTAGCAGGAGTTATTTTCTTTTTAGCTTTAATGGCTAAAGAAAATGCAATTACCTTTTTAGCAATTGTTCCTTTAAGTTACTTTATATTCACCGATGCTAAGATCGGAAAAATCGTCATGCAGACAGTTCCTTTTATCATAGGCGCGGCTGTTTTTTTAGCCATTCGACATGCTGTATTAGGCGGTACATTTGGTGGTGCGCCCACTATGGAATTAATGAATAATCCTTTCTTAAAAATTGAAGGGAATAGGTGGGTTGCTTTTAGTTTTGGTGAAAAAATGGCGACCATCACCTATACCTTAGGAAAATATTTACAGCTCTTAGTTTTTCCGCATCCATTGACGCATGATTATTATCCACGTCATGTCGATATAATGGCTTGGGGAAATTGGAAAGTAATATTGAGCGTGTTAGTACATATAGGTTTAGCGATTTATGCCTTGATTGGCTTATTTAAAAAGAGCAGCTTAAGCTATGCGATTCTTTTTTATCTCATCACTTTGACGATTGTCTCCAATGTCGTATTTCCGATTGGTACGAATATGGCGGAGCGATTTATTTTTATGCCGTCCGTTGGATTTAGTTTGGCAGTTGGTTTATTGTTAACAGGCTTATACCAGTCAAAGAAAGTTAATATATCTATTTTATTAGCAGCAATCGGGTTACTCACGATTCCATTTAGTATCAAAACAATTACTAGAAATTTTGTGTGGAAAGATAATTTCACCTTATTCACAACGGATATTCATGTTTCTAAAAACAGTGCAAAATTGCGTAATTCTGTAGGTGGTGATTTGACGGCAAAAGCACTAGAAGAGACAGATGATTCTATCCGAAAAGGAATGCTACTCGAAGCGATAGGTCATTTAAAAGAAGCTACTAAAATTCATCCTACTTATAAAAATGCTTACCTCCTAAAAGGGAATGCGCATTTTCATTTAGACGAATTTCAAGAAGCCGAGCAAAGCTATAATATGGCCTTGCGCCTAGATCCAAGTTATGATGAAGCTTTTAAAAACTTGGCGTATACCAATAGAGAATTAGGTCAGTATTATGGAGAGAAAGTAGGCGACTTACAGAAAGC
>CAKZUM010000007.1 GCA_937921525.1 uncultured Saprospiraceae bacterium | reverse complement strand
AGCATCGACGAGGCTTTTCAACATGAGCAAAAGGCAAAGATTCGGGGAATCTTTATTTTTTGTGAACCGCTTGCGGATGGGTTGCTAAAGGAAAAATAACAAGTAGAAGAATGTACATTTATTATTGAACCATTTCTTAGTAGCGGAAATTTGTAGTGTAAGGTTCTGAAAACTAGTATTCAGATTCTTGCAATGCAGATTTGCAGACTGGAAATACATTTTTAAACAACTTCTAAATTAACATTTTATATGAAAGCTATTAATTCAAATAAAGAATTCAACGACTTAGTAAAAGCAGGAAAACCATTCGTATTAGATTTCTATGCCGATTGGTGCGGGCCTTGCCAATCTTTACTTCCTGTCGTCGAGAAATTATCAGAGGAATTTGAGGGCAAGGTTGACATCCTGAAAGTCAATATAGATCAACAAAAGGCTTTAGCAGCTAAATTCAAAGTACGTAGTATTCCTGCACTTTTCTTTTTAAAAGGAAATAAAATCTTAGATAATCACCTTGGTTTGACTTCGGAAGTCTCCCTGAGAAAAAAGATTACTAGCTTATATAAATAGCTCCAGCTCCAGCTAATTAATCGCATAACTTGTAAACAATTCTTTCATTCTTTTGTCTAGTTTGATAACAGACTTGTTCAGTGTACTGATAAACGATACAGACAAAATTTAATTTTGTATGATAGTGATTTCTTTAGCAATAGTTACGGCTATTCTGAAAATTTTGCTTTGTACAAAACTAAATTTTACTTCATCTAATCTTCTCAGCTTCTGTCGAACAAGCGCTCAATGATTGACTGGGATAGGTCGAACAAATAACTTGACAACAATCACATGAAGGAAGAAAATACATTAGTACCAACCTTTTTTATGGATTATGATAATCCATCTGTCTTGTCTTTTATAAAAGAAAATAGTTCCAGCGACAAATCCAAAGAAGAAAGAGCAATCGAGTTGTATTATGCTGTTCGCGATTTAATTCGTTATGATCCCTACACCTACAGTTTTGAAAAAACCACTTTTAAGGCCTCCTATGTAATACAAGCAGGTAGAGCATGGTGTGTCCCTAAATCCATCTTATATACTGCCTGCCTTAGGGCCATCGGCGTTCCTGCACTATTAGGGTTTGCGGATGTTCGGAATCATTTGTCTACAGAAAGAATGCGGCAAACTATGAAGACCGATATTTTCATTTGGCATGGGTATACCTCTCTGTTTATATATGGAAAATGGGTCAAAGCTACCCCAGCTTTTAATATAGAATTATGCGAAAAATTTGGTCTTAAACCATTAAATTTCAATGGAAGGCAAGATAGTATTTACCATCCTTTCGATCAGAATGGGAATAAGCATATGGAATATTTGGAAGATCATGGTACTTTTGAAACTTTCCCTTTTGAGACGATGGTAGCAGAGTGTAAACAGTTCTATGGACAACAAGAAAAGACAACTGCTAGCTTTGAAGCAGATGTCGAAAAGGAAGTAAAAAAATTCATTAATAATTAATCTCTTTTCTTCCTAGCTGCTTTTCGGATAGCTCGATCTCTTTTTCTATCAGACCTATATTTGTGTAAGAAGCCCCTGTCTTTATAGAATTTTCTTTTAGTCGGATAAAATTTAAATTTGACAGCGCCAGTATCATCAGATGTGGCTTCTAGATAAATTTTTCTCCTATAAGCTGCATAGCCTTTCTTTTCAGGTATTATTTCTACATCTTTCTTTTTCAAATTATGTAGTGGAACAGAAATCCATAGGTTAGTATCCATTCCAAAACTGAAGATACCTTCCACAAAGAAATGTACGACATTAGACTGAATTTCCATCTGTGGAAAACCCATTTTGTCCCCATAGATTTGAATTTGATTATTGATTGGTGCAAAACGAATATCTTCAAATCTATCTTTCATTTTCACTTTTGCACCAATCGTATTCAAGGGTTCAAAACCTTTAATCTCTAAGTTCTGTAACTCAAAGTTTAAAATACCTTTAGTTAATTCATTTACCAATCCTTTTCCATTTTCTGTAATTGCCCCTTTTAAATCTAAGTTCATTGAGATATTTCCTCTTAATTTTTCTGTGTTCTTTAAAGTGGGCAAGGAGAGATAATCTAAACTCTTGAGTAATCCTGCTACATCAAAATCTTTGGTATGCAAATTAATATCGAAGGGCGTGTATGGAAGAGGACTTAAGTCAATAGCCCCGTTCAAAAGCATACTCCCGTCATGAAAATGAAAACCTGTTTTTTCTAAATATACGGTCGTAGAGTCTTGTAGGTGAATCCCTGTAGTAGCTCCAACTACTATCAAATTTTTCTTATAAACAAAAGTATCTGCATCAATATGAATACGTGGATTGAACGTGTTGAGCAAATCAGAAATTGTAGCTTTCATCGGTTCAATTGTTGGCTTTTCGGCGGGCATATCTCTTCCAATAAATAGACTTTGAAATTCCTTCCAATTAACCTTAGGAGAATAAATATTTACTTGAGTGTTCAATGATTTATGGGTATCTCCAATCACT
>CAKZUM010000006.1 GCA_937921525.1 uncultured Saprospiraceae bacterium | reverse complement strand
ATTCTCTGCCAGATTTTGATCTTGTGTAAAGCCTGCTTTTAAGTCGCTTGGATCTAAAGACGCATAAAATTCCAAGTGATCTGCTGTTTCAGTAGCCAATACTCGCATCACATCTTTCGCCTTATCCCCTGCCCCAGCAGAAATATAGGAATTGATAAAATAAATCGTATTATAGTCAAAAGGAAAGTTCATATGAGGGAATGCCTCAAAGTATTTATCTATTAACGCAATGGCTTTTTCATTATTACCTTTCTTAATAAAATCTTGAATCGCACGTAGCATCATGTAGCGATGACTTTGAATACTTGGCCCATAACTTCGATCTACATGCAATCTATATTTATCAAAGTTACCCCAACGGAATTTCGTCATTACATTTTCATACACTTTCTCAGAGGCTACTCTACCCTTTCCTAATACGCCTGGTACTAAAGGATCCTTTCCTGCTTTTACTGGAATAATCTTTAAGCCTAAACCTTCCATCTGTAAGTACTCATCCAATCCTAATAAAGATTCTGTTCTTACCGTTACAGCAAAGTAGATAGGTCGCTCCCATATATTAGAGGCAATAATATCCATTACGGCTAAATCTCCTTTTAAGATGTACTGCTTATTGACAGTCATTTCTATAGTTCCTGGAAGGGTATTGGCTTCTGATGGACTTACGATGTTGTTTTGGACTATCTTATTTCTATCAACAGGTATAAACATTTGCTTGGCAGGTAAATAACTTTCCAAGGTCTTGCCTCCCGAAATAGGTACTGGATGGTTTTCTCCTGCAAACTTGACTGCTTGCAAAAGCGGCATTCGTTGTCCTTTTTCAAAAGGATCTACAAATAATTGATTCCGCTTAAATCCTCTATAGGCTTCTTGTGGAATAGATAATTTGATAGGTGGCGAATCATTAATTTTTCTATTCAATTGAGCAATGTACCAATCTACGGCTATCAAACTCAAATTGACTACCCTTACATCTCTTCGGATATTTTCTACCTCTTGGGCATACCATAACGGATAGGTATCGTTATCTCCATAGGTAAATATAATCGCATTAGGATCACAAGATTGCAGGAAATTACTTGCATAATCTCTTGATCCTGTATGGTGTCTTCTGCTATGATCGTCAAAGTTTTGGAAGCCCATTAATAGCGGAGCTGTCAATACAAGCGCTGATGCAATTATTGCGCCCATTGACATATTCAAACCTGCTCTCTTTCTGAATATTTCAAAGAGGGCGAGTACCCCCATCCCCATCCAAATACAATAGGTAAAGAAGGAACCAACCAATACATAATCTCTTTCTCTAGGCTCGTTGGGCGGCTGATTGGTGTAGATAATAATACCTAAGCCTGTTATTATAAATACTGCTAATAAGCCAAGAAAATCTTTTGGCCGCTTTCGTAAATGAAATAACAAACCAATCAATCCAAAAATAAATGGCAGCATAAAATACCTATTTCGTGCCTGTTGCTCCTGCATTGTATCTGGCAACTCACTCATATTGTAAAGCCTCGCTTCGTCCAAAGGCTGAATACCAGATAGCCAATGACCACTTCTTTTGTCCCAAGAATAATAGCCTTGATCTCCGTTTTGACGACCTGCAAAATTCCACATAAAGTATCTCCAATACATCCAGCCAAATTGATAGCTAAACATAAATTTCATCCCATCCATAAAGTTGGGTTTGCCACTAGGTTTGTCTATCCATTGACGATATAGGGCGGGTCTACCTTGCCCACTATCGTTCATTCTTGGAAATAATACTTTGTCACTATCCTTATATTCGTAGCTTACTTTCTTATCCGTAATTACGTATTTATCTCCTAATCGCCCATATCGTTCTTCTTCATTTACTTTTTGAGGCGAAGCGTCAAAATTAGTTCCTCTTAAAAGTGCTCGCTCTCCATATTGCTCTCTGTTTAAATAAGGCAACAAACGCATCGCATCACTAGGGTTATTCATATTAATAGGTGTATTCGAATTCGCTCGAATAACAATTACTCCAAAAATAGAAAACCCGATAACCACTAAACCTGCCGCCACTACCAAATTTTGTAATAAAGCTAAGTTCTTTCTATGTGCATAGCGCAATAAGAAAAAGAACGCTGCCCCCATTATGGCAAATACAAATACCAGCCCACTATGAAATGGCATCCCTAGATTATTTACTGCCAACAACTCCATTTTAGACCATAAGGTAGGAATACCAGAAATAACAATTTTTTGTAAGAATACAATGATCCCTAAACCCGCTGCTACCGCACCAGCCATACCTAATAGGTTATGGTTTTCATATTTTTTAAAATAATAGAATAGAGCTAATGCTGGGAAAGTCAAAATACTCAATAAGTGAACTCCTGAAGACAAACCACCCACAAATATCGCTAGTACCAACCAACGGTCATTATCTGGATCTTTTGGCAATCCATACCATTTTACAACTGCCCATAGGGTCATCGCTGTAAACATCGTAGACATCGCATATACTTCTCCCTCTACTGCCGAGAACCAAATAGAAGAACAAAAAGTAGTCCCTAAACCTGCTACTAATCCCGCTCCAACTAAGGCCATTCTTTCCCCGTCTTCCGGTGCTCGATCTCTTCCCACTAATGCCAATCTACCCATAGTAATCGTGATCCAACAAACAAACATCGCTGCAAAGGCCGTACATATACCAGACATTAGATTCACCGAAAACGCAATGTTTTCTGGATTATCGGATACTAAAGTAGCTACCCATGTAAACATTCTACCAATAATCATAAATAAGGGTGCTCCCGGTGGGTGAACGACCTCTAATTTATAAGCCCCTGTTATAAATTCTCCACAATCCCATAAACTACCTACTCGCTCTGCTGACATAAAATAGACGATCGTAGCTATCAGGAATACAACCCAACCGACTAAGGTTTCTGGTTTTCTAAGTGATTTCATCATGTAATAAGTGGTTCTATTTATATCCTATTTATAGGAATATTTTACGCAAAGGAATGAAAAATCTTCCACAAAAGTAATAAAAGATAAGGATGTAATAAATAGGGGCAAATATGCTTAACCCATCGTTAACCTATCATTAGACTTATTGCAGGGTACTTTATGGAGATACCTTGACTTAATTAGTGCGTAAATATTGGGAAAAAGTTACAGATTAGGGGAAGTTTATGGCGGGAATGCTAACTCTAATTGTTAGAATCAGAATTTGCAGAATTTCTTAATTTTCAGAATTTTCGAGCGTAAC
>CAKZUM010000005.1 GCA_937921525.1 uncultured Saprospiraceae bacterium | reverse complement strand
AAAGGCGGGTATCAACAAAAAGACATCTTTCAAGAAAGATGTTTTTGGTTCTAACTTAATGAAGTCTCCAAAGCAACCACAGTCGGTTACTTTCATATTCGTTGGTGTATATTTGCCCCACTTACTAAATTCAAAGAAATTAACACCTTCTGGTACATAGCCTGTCAGATAGGTAAACCCAGTTAATCCAGTAAAAAATAGAATCAATAAGAGGAATGCCCAACTCGTAAACTTCGGCTTTGCCCCAATTAAGAGCATCACACCAAGCAATATTTCAAATACAATGGTCGCTACTGAAAAATGCACCCCAAAATTATCCAAAAAAGGAAATACAGGTGCTATAAAACTCATTGCTGTACCGCTAAACACAGATTCAAATTCCCCAAAGTAGTCGTGTAATTTGTATGCCGTTCCCAAAGGATCAACCGCTTTTACCCAACCAGAGAATAAAAATAAAGCCCCACACCAACTCTGTGCAAAGGTCATCAACCAGTTTTTATGTTTTTTAAAAACTAGTCCTGTTAAACCTGTTAGAATGATAGCGGCTATGGTAATCCGAATTAATAATGTAGTTAAAGTCATATTTAAAATTTAATCTAGTTCTTTGGATGTATAAAACGCTGCATCTCTGTGTCTCTGCATTCCTTCGGAATGGTAATCTATTGAACGCGGAGGTGCAGAGGCGCTGAGTCAGACGTATGCAGTAATACATCTGACTCTGCATCTCTGCGACTCTCACCTAAAACAAACAATTTTAGGTAAGGGACAAAGAAAATGTATCCACATTAGTTACTACTAATATGGTCATAGCGCCCTCCCGCAATGTAAGAGAAATTCTAGTTGAAAGCGAAGCCTAATTCTTCTTCTTTTACATCGAATTTCGCAATAGTTCTTTGAATATGCTTGATTTTTTGAGTACGTAACTTTAGTTGGTATTGCTCAGAAGACTCCGGACGATATGCTTGTCCCTTTTGGACCATATTGTATACGATAATCGCTAGTTTTCTGGCCGTAGCAACAATTGCAACTCCTTTGTCATGTTGAAAAGACATTCTTCGATAAAAAGAACCTAAAGCAGAATCTTTCTTTTTACCAATAGCTACAGCGGCTCGACAAAATTCTTGTCGCAATCGAGACTTATTTTTTTGCGTCCTGCTCGATAAGACTTTGCCACCACTCATTTTTCTATTGGGACATAGACAAAGCCAAGAGACAAAATGTTTAAAAGTAGGGAAGGAAGATAAATCCATTCCTACTTCTGCTAAAAAACTTAAAACAAAGCTGTAGCTAATGCCTTCAACTTGCATTAAATCTACCCCATCACTTAATTGATAGGCATAGGTGTCAATGGAAACATTCGGTGCATTTTTTTGCTTTCGCTTTTTGTGAGTAGACTTGTATACCAGTTCTCTTTGGCCTGTTTGTACAACTCTATTTTTTAGTAAGTCTTCAATTTGTTCATCGACTTGTGCTATTTGAGTTTGATAAAAATGGTAGCGTTGCCAATGTTGCTTTAGTTCAAATAAATGATTGTCTTTCCAAAAACCTGTCAATGCCTTAGCAATAGTAGCTTTGTCTGTTTTGACTCTAGGATCTGCTAAATTTGCTAATTTATTACCGTCTCGTTCGCCTCCAACAATAGCTTCGATGATTTTTTTTCCACTTTTTCCCGTGATGTCACTTAAGACTAAGGGTAGTTGAAGATTCATCAATATTAAACACTTTTGTACTTGGTTGACACATCTAGCTGATCCTTGGATGAGTCGTTGACGAAGACGGCTATAGCTGCGTAACTCTTCGGTGAAAAAATCAGGTTGAAAGCTGGCTGGTAATAATCCAACTGTATGCATCTTCCATATCCATTGACTGTCTGCCATATCTGATGGTTTACGGTTACGGATATTTTTTGTAAAAGAAGCATTGACCAAATACACTTGTATTCCATAAGATTGGAGCATTAAAAATAATTGCTTCCAATAAAAACCCGTACTCTCCATGGCGACACTAGTTATCCCTTTGGATACAAGCCATTTACAGAGGGCATGGTGATCTTCGGTGAATACGCCAAATTCTTTGGTCTGTTCTTCTTCTAGTCCGATACTTACCCAATTGCTACGACTTCCTATATCGACACCTCCTGCATGAGGGTTCTCGATCTTGAAGTTTAGCTTAGGTGATTTACTTGATGTACCTTTGACTTTTTTCTTAGCCATTTTCTTCCTGTTGTGTTAAAAACAAAACGATTAAGTCGAATTTCAGGGCTGATTAATCTCACCTACGGGATAGCAGGGATAAACCTGCTTCACCAATGTTGCATCTTTGCAAGATTCGACTCGGCTTAGACTGCGTTTCGGGCTTGGTAGCTCCAGCTAGACGTACAAGCTCTAATCGTTTATGTTATTAACGATTTTCGTTAATGACTAGAAGTTAGCACATGTACTCCTGTTTTTCAAGCATCTTTTCAAAGAACTTCCTTTTGTGTGGGGACTGCGTTCAATTTTTTAATTGGCGACAGCCAATCTTGAATGTAACAGAAAAATGCTACTAAAAAAAATAGATAAATACATTATAGGAAAATATTTAAAAACCTTCTTTTTTACGGTGCTACTCTTCACAATGATTTCTTTT
>CAKZUM010000004.1 GCA_937921525.1 uncultured Saprospiraceae bacterium | reverse complement strand
AGGTTCCATTCCATTGTTGGATTTACATTATATGGGCTTCATTGAAAACGAATCTGATTCAAAAGTATCGTTGAGTATAACCAAAGACGAGGTTTCTGGATTAATACATTTGTCTGATAAGACGATAGCAATAAGAGGACTTAATGAAGAAAATGAACATGTAGTATACGATTATAAAAATCATCCTAAGGCACCAGAATTAGACTGTTCTAGTACTGATACGCTACCAAGTTATGAGCCCAAACAATTAAGTCGTACAACAGAGAATCAAGCTCCAGTTTGTGTTTCGGTAAGAGTAGAAGTGGATCAAGATTTTGTGGGTGATCCAGCTGCTTTGATGAATCAAGTAGCTATGATTTATGAAGGTATTAATGTAACTATTAAAGTGGCAGAGATTTATTATTGGACTACGCCGAGTCCTTATACTGGAAGTACAAGAGATATAATAGTAAAATTACAGGAATCAGTAGGGCGATACAATGATCCAAGTGGAGACGTTACGCTGTTGTTAAGTGGTAAAGGCAATGGAGGAAGAGCGGCGTCTGTCGGCTTACTCTGTGAAGCAAATGCCGTCTGTTATTCAGGGCAAAACGATGATGTTTATACAGCTGCCCACGAATTAGGTCACCTACTTGCGGCACATCATACACACGCCTGTAAATGGAATGGAAATAATACTGCTTTAGATGGCTGTGGTTACAATGCAGGCTATGGAGGTTGTGCAGGAGAGGATCCTGCATCGGGTGGAACACTAATGAGTTATTGCCACATTAGAAGTGTAGGAATTAATATGAATTTTCATCCTCAAGTTGCAGATGTAATTTATAAGTTTGTTCAAGATAATAGTGATTGTACCTGCGGGTCTGTAGAAGAAGGAATTGAATATGAAGAGGAAGAAGAAATTGAGGCAGATGGAGGATCTTCCAATATCGTAGGTAGTATCTGCGAAATGGCAATTAATAACTCTCAAAGCTGTAATGTCCAAATTTATGCGATGAACAATTCCAAACCAACAGACTTGGTGACTTCTATCTTTAGTAATACTATTATTGAGACACCCATTATCAAGTCAATAACCTATGGCGTATTTGTAAATGGAGAACTTGTTCAATCATTCATTGGTACTTGTGGTGGTTCTGTTGTTATCAATTCTTGTGGTGCGGATAAGACACGAGTAAAAGGCAAAGTATTCTTGGAAGGATTTTATGATTCCTTTTATGAAACAATGCACCAACAGTTGGTACAACAAAATATTGTCTCTATAACCAACCCTTATCAAGAAAGACCTTGGTCTTATAATAAAGCTACAAAAATTACTAATATTCCTACAGATGCTGTTGATTGGGTATTAATTATGAGTAGAGATATTAATGGAAATGTTCTAGACCAAGCGGTTGGATTTATTAATAAGGAAGGAGCATTATTAGATTTGTTGGGTAATGAAGGTATACCCTTAAATCAAAGCACGAATAATTATATTTCTATTCACCACAGAGGGCATATGGCAGTAATGGCTACTACTCCTTATCAAGCAGGTTCCACCTATGATTTTTCTACAGGAGAAGATCGAGTAATGGGAAATAACCAGTTAAAGTTATTGGGTAAAAAATATGTCTTACATGCTGGAGACTTTGATGCAAACGGAGTGATTAATAATCAAGACTATAACCAATGGGTTAGTAAGAGTTCTAAAATAAATGAGTATATCACTGCTGATGGAGATGGAAATGGGGTAGTGAATAACAAAGATTATAACCTATGGATTTCCAACAGATCTAAGATTGGATATATGCCATTACAGTATTAAAATTAAAATAGAATGGAGAATTAAAAATGGAGAATTGGGATCACTCAATTCTCCATTTTTAATTCTCCATTTTCACTATAGTTTTCCTTTCACCAACTTGGCAAAATCTTTTGCAAAATAAGTAATGATCACATCAGCACCTGCTCGATGAATACTTAGCAAAGTTTCTGGCATTGCTTTTTTATATTCCAACCAACCGTTTTGACAAGCAGCAATGAGCATCGCACATTCTCCACTTACATGATAGGCGGCAATAGGCAAATCAAAATTTTGCTTTAAAACATGAATGACATCTAAATAATTTAAAGCAGGTTTGACCATTAAAAAATCAGCACCTTCCGCTGTATCTAATTCGGCTTCAATCAAGGCTTCCTTTTTGTTAGCAGGATTCATCTGGTAAGTTTTTTTATCACCAGCTTTTGGAGCAGAATCTAAAGCATCCCTAAACGGGCCATAAAAAGCAGAAGCGTATTTAGCTGTGTAAGACATAATACCAGTTGTATAAAAACCTGCCTCGTCTAGTGCTTCTCTAATTACTTGGATTCGACCATCCATCATATCAGATGGGCCAATTAAATCAAATCCTGCTTGTGCTTGTGCTACCGCCATTTTTGCCAAAATAGGTAAGGTCACATCATTTACAATCTGTCCATCATCTACATAGCCATCATGTCCATCAGAGCTATAAGGGTCCATCGCTACATCACTAATAATACAAGTGTCAGGAAATTTCTTTTTAATGGCACTAGCTATTTTTAAATAAAAATTTTCTGGATCATAACTATAAGTTGCTACTTTATCTTTCAGTTTTTCTGCTACCGCAGGAAAAAGGATAAAGTTAGTTAAGCCTAATTTGATACACTCTCTTATTTCTTTTAATACTACATCTTGCGACATTCTGAAGTTGCCGGGCATAGAACTGATTTCCTCTTTGATACCTTTTCCGTCTACGACAAAGAGAGGGTAAACTAAGTTGCTTACTCGCAAATGCGTTTCTTCTACCATATTTCTGATAGCCGCATTATTTCTATTTCTTCTGGGTCTCCTTAACATGCTATTTTATTTTAGTGTCCCTTAAGAAGACACCTCTAATTTTTTTAATTCATTAATAGACTGATACTGCGTTAAATCATGTCCACAAGGAACAACAGAGATATACCCATTATCTAAAGCCCAAACATCAGAATCTTCCCCATTATCATCATTGACAAATTCCCCAGACATCCAGTAGTATTTTTTGCCAAAAGGATCAGTGCCTTCCACAAATTCCTCTTTCCAACGAGCATTCGCTTGTCTACATACTTTAATCCCTCTAATGGATGCAAAAGGTAATTTAGGAATATTGACATTTAATAAACTACTCTTCCCAAAACCATCTTTTAAAGCATACTCAATAATTTGTTTGATATATGGCTTACCCGCTTCAAAATCTGCTTCCCATTCAAAATCTAAAAGAGAAAAGCCTATAGAAGGAATACCTTCTAACGACCCCTCCATAGCAGCCGACATTGTACCAGAATATAAAATATTAATGGCTACATTCGAACCATGATTGATGCCAGAAATACACAAGTCTGGTTGTTGCCTATCTTTTAAAATTATATTTTTTGCCAGCTTCACACAATCTACCGGGGTTCCACTACAAGCATAAGCTTCTATACCCTCAAATACAGTTGATGGCTTCAACCTTAGCGGATCATGGATGCTAATCGCATGGCCCATACCTGACTGAGGAGAATCGGGAGCTACCACTATTGGCGTACCAATCATTTGCGCTACTTCGACCAAAGCCCGAATGCCAGGGGCAGTGATACCATCATCATTGGTTACTAATATTAAGGGTTTTTTCATTGAATTAATTTATTGATTTGAATGTTTAGTCAGTACTTATTTCCTTAGTTAGCGGCAAAAGTAAGCGATTATCATCTTTTTACACTTAAATTACCCTAAAATTAAACCATGTGTTTTAAAGAATGTTGTAGGTTTGCAAGATGCTATGAGAGCGGAATTGTTTAGAAGCAGTCCATGGCGAAAAAGATAGCTTCTTTACTCATTTAATATTTACGATTTTATACAAATGATTCAAGGAAAAAAAGGTGTTTTAATAGTTAATTTAGGTACTCCAGATGACCC
>CAKZUM010000003.1 GCA_937921525.1 uncultured Saprospiraceae bacterium | reverse complement strand
GGAAACGGCAAAGATTTATGAAAAGGATTATTTACCGAACGGAGGCTTGTATCACAAAGCCGTAGAAACAAGAATAAAAGAATCAGAAGAACTGCCTCACCAACTAGCAAAAATTGGCGTTCAGCCAAAAGATATAGCTACCGTCCTTCTAACGCATATGCATGGCGACCACATCGGTGGGCTCTCCCATTTTGAACATGCAACAATTTATGTGTCTCAAACAGAGTATGAATTGGCCAGTAGCAAAAAAGGTCCGAGTAATGGCTATTTCCCTAAAAATTGGCCTAGCTGGTTTCAACCTACTCTAATTACCTATTCAGATGGTCCAGAGGGAAATTTTCCGAAGAGTCAAAAAATAACTGACGATGGAAAGATCGTAGTTATACCTACTCCCGGACATTCCATCGGTCACCAATCTGTACTAGTGAAAGATGCCAAACTTACCACCATTATAGCAGGAGATCTAACTTATAATGAATCTACACTTCGGCAAGAAATACCAGATGTCCTTTTAATGAATAAGGATGCCCAGCGAACGGTCGAGCAAGTACATCAATATGTGAAAGAACATCCTTCGGTATACCTTTCTTCTCATGATTGGAATGCACCTGAGATATTGGCTCAGTCTAAAGGAATAGACGTCTAAATAAACATAATTCAATTTGGATTTAATTGATTTGGTCCAAACCTTATCGTCGGATGGCTAACGCCGTCCGATGATAAGGTTTTCATCGCCATCGGACGGCGTTAACCATCCGACGGCAAACTTACAAGACTACCACTTTTATAGCTGACGATCTCTACTCTCTATTCTCTATTCTTTAAAATGTTCAGTAGTGTAACATATCTTTCTACCTGTAACATATACTTGTGAACAGTTGCTGTTTAAGTTATTTTGCCTCCCCTCTGTAAAAAAAAAACTAACTTTAATTAAAAAGGAACTGATTGATCCCATTTTTTTTGGATTTGGATATATAGATGACTATCTTATCCATCTAATATTCAAGAAGTAAACACACTTGAGCGAATTATTATAGGCAAAACATGAACAGGCTAAAAAACACACTATACCTATTTTTTCTTTTCTGCATAGTGCTACCTATTCAGGCACAGGAATACATCTTTGATGTAGAGCATATAAATGTAGAAGAAGGCTTACCAGATCGTAGAGTTCTTAACATTCTACAAGATAAAAAAGGGTTTATATGGGTGAGTACTCCCGGTGCTATTAGTCGCTATGATGGGTACAATTTTAAAAGCTATTCTGCTGATTTTTTGGGTATAAGGGGAAATGTTTCCGTTAAATTTGCCGTTGACCAAAATAACAACTTATGGTATAGAGAAATAAGTGCCAGTAGAAATGCTAAAGTTGGCGTTATAGACATAAGTGCAGATACGCTAATGTCAATAGAGAGTTATACAGAAGGTTTATTTACGGCTGAAGACATAAGCGAATTTAGTTCAGATAGACTAAATAGAGCCATATTTTATATCGGTACTAAAGATGGTACCATTTATAAATATGATGATGGCTTCGCTGCTATTAGTCAACTAGAAACTGTTTTTACCGCTGTGTTTTTATGTGAGCAAGCAGCCGATGGTAGCTATTGGCTACTAAATAATGGAGCGGTTATTAATTTTTCTAAAAACAAAAAAAAATCCTATCCTATCTCTTCCTATCCTCATAGAATCATTCAGACTACGCCATCAGTCCTTATTCAAACAGAAGACTTTAATGAACAAAAAATAGAATATCTACAACTAGTAGATGAACAGTTCCAGCACTACACGCCTGAAAGCTTTTCTAAAGATAAATATTATAAATTGCTGTCTCCCAACAATGGCTTTCAAGGTTATTTAACAAAAGATAGCCTAATTATTCAGTATGAGTCCTATCGTGCTTCATTTAGTAATAAAAGAATAAACGCTCCATGTAAGAATTGCGCAATCAAACCTACATCACAAATAGTAGATAGTCAAAATAATTTTTGGATAACTACCGAAAATGGGATTATAAAAATATCTCTTGTCAAAAATCCTTTTACCATTATCGAAGAGGGAAATAGTTTAAGAGGTATCTATAAAACCGATAATCAATTATGGATTGGTGGATATGTAAGAAACGCATGTTATGATTTACCTAGCAATGATGTGAAAACATTTATGGAGTTGCCGACCTTAGCTGCTTTTTCTTTTTATAAAGATGAGCAAGACCATCTTTGGGTAGCGGGAGGAAATAATCTATTTGAATATGCAGTTGATAGACGTCAGTTAAACACGTATGATGTCAATAGGGGTTGCACCGTATTGTTCCGAAATGAAGCCACAGATAAACTATTTATTGGTACAGAAATTAGTCTTCTTTATTTTGATGAAACAACAACAACAGCAAAACGATTACCTTCTTTCGATAATTTACAGATATGGGTACGACAAATTTATCAAAACGAAAAAGGTATCTGGATAGTTAGTAATAATGGCTTATTTTTAATGAACCCAGAAACTGAGGAAATCATTCGTCATTATACGATAAAGGACGGACTTCCTACTAACAGCCTTAATCATTTGTATGAAGATAAAGAGGGGACATTTTGGTTGGCTACCAAAAACAATGGTTTAATTCATTGGGATATAGCACAAAACACATTTAAGCAATATACCACAGCGAATGGATTGTCTAATAACACGCTCTATGCCGTATATGAAGATGGATATAACAATCTATGGTTGCCAAGTAATTACGGTCTAATGTGTTTTAATAAACAAAGCCTTAGTACCAAAGTATATCTCCCTAAGGATGGAATTGCACACGAAGAATTTAATACCTATTCCCATTTTCAAGCAGCGGATAGTACTTTATATTTTGGGGGCTTAAATGGCTTAACCCGATTCCATCCTAAAGATATTTTCCAGCAGAATGATGCGCTTCCTCTTTATGTAACTAAGGTCAATGTTTTGAATAGTGACTCTGAGCATTTTAATAATAAAACAGAACTTTTTAAAGCATCGCAGTCTATTACCTTACAACCTAATGATCGTATCCTTGAAGTTTCTTTTAGCTTGTTAGACTATGGAGAGTCTGCCATTAACCAATACGCATACAAAATACAAGGGTATCAAGATCAGTGGATTTATACAAAAGAAAATAAAATCTCTTTAATTAATATGCCTTATGGAAGATACAATTTGGTCATCAAAGGTAGAAGTTCAACAGGAGATTGGTCTTCCAAACAATTAAATATTCCTTTAGAAGTTCAATTACCCTTTTATAAAAAATGGTGGTTTTTGGGTTTGATGGCAATCTGTAGTCTCACTAGTTTATTAATTATTGGTAATTGGAGAATTCGCAAGTTAGAAAAAGATAGAAAACGATTGGAAGAAGAGGTGCGAAAACGTACCTATGAATTAGAAGAAGACAAAAAAATTATTACACAACAAGCCGAAGAATTAAAACAGTTAGACAAAACCAAAACACGTTTTTTCTCTAATATTACCCATGAGTTCAGAACTCCACTTACTTTGATAATTGGGCCAACAGAGCAACTATTAAATGATGCTACTCAAGGAAATCGGAAAAAATTAAGCGGTGTTTTAAAAAACGCCAGACAATTATTGAGTCTAATTAATCAGTTATTGGATCTGTCTAAATTGGAAAGTGGTGGGATGAAGATAGAGCTTTTTAGAGGGAATGTAGTGGCCTATACACAAGATCTAATAGATAGACTACAGCCAATGGCTGTAATGAAAAAACAACGTCTTTCTATTATTTATAATCAAGTGGAATGGGACACTTATTTTGATAAAGATAAATGGGATAAGATTGTTTACAATCTAGTATCTAATGCTATCAAATTCACCCCTAAAGGAGGGGCGGTCCAAATAAGTTTATTAAAAGAACAAGAGAATAGCAAAGACTGGTTGCGTTTAGAAATTAAAGATAGCGGCTTGGGAATTGAAGAAGCGCAACTAAGTCGAATTTTTAATAGATTTTATCAGGCGGACAATACGACCACACGGGAACAGGAAGGCACTGGAATAGGCTTGTCATTAGTGAAAGAATTGGTAGAAATGCAACAAGGTGAGATATGGGTAATTAGTAAAGTCGGAAAGGGTACTTCATTTATGTTGAAAATTCCTATTCCTGATGTAGCAAACTCAGAAATTACTACTGGTCATAAGTTAGAAAGTAAACTAATGATCCCTTTAATAACTGAATTGGAACCCTTATCAAATGTGCCTTTAGAGTCCTCTTTAGAACCAACGTCGGAGCGACTAAGAATATTAATCATTGAAGATAACCAAGATATGAGAGATTATATTAGAAGTTGTATCAATGAAGAGGTATACGATATTTTAGAGGCAGGCGACGGGGAGGTTGGTATTGAAAGAGCTACAGCGACTATCCCTGATTTAATTGTTTCTGATGTAATGATGCCTAAAAAAGATGGCTTTGAAGTGACTCAAATTCTTCGGTCAACGCTTAGTACTTCTCATATACCAATAGTTTTACTAACTGCAAAAGCATCTTTAGAGAGTCGATTGGAAGGTTTGAAACGTGGGGCAGATGCTTATTTAAACAAACCCTTTAGTCCTGAGGAATTAGTTATTCGTATTAGAAAGCTGATAGAATTACGTCAATTATTACAACTGCGATATTCGAATCAATTGAATGAAAATAGCCAAAAATTAGAGGAACAGTTTGCTTCTGAAGATGCTTTTTTCCAAGAACTAAGAGCGTACATTCTTGAAAATATGACTGGAACCTTGAATGGAGATATTATCGGCAAACAATTTGGAATGAGCAGAATGCAGTTACATCGAAAAATAAAGGCCTTAACAAACCAATCTACAAGTGTGTTAATCAAGAATATCAGACTTGAAAAAGGACTACAGTTATTAAAAGAAGGAGACCTGAATGTATCAGAAATTGCCTATAGAATAGGGTTTTCCTCTCCAAACTACTTTTCCAAAATATTTAAGGAAAAATTCGGAAAAACTCCTTCAGAAATCTAAAAAACCTCGTATTTAGGGCAAAATGTTACAGGATATGTCGTTTATGTTACACCTGTACAGAGGCAAAAAGTACTTTACACTTATCTTTACCTTATAAAATTTATCTGATTTCTTCAGATACAAAATAGGCCATCCATTAAACGATTTTAATCTAAATAAGCATTTAGTAAATTGAGTAGAGCTGAGATAAGAACTATTGTCCAATCCATTTTTGTGGAGCATTTTAATATAGCTGCTGCTACTATTATCTGGAACGATACCTTGGAAAAGCTAAATGATAATTTTAGATTTTTAGGATTTTTGTTAGAATTAGAGCAGTTACTTAATACTCGATTTAATACAAAAATCTTATTAGTCGAACATATTAGTGCTATTATTCACACACCAGAGGATATTATAACACTAATCTATGAGACGATACAGATCTCAAAAGAATGAGTATACTATTGATGAAACATTATTTTAGGATGTATAAATGATTTTTGGATCACTTTTCAAGGCAGTTACTATGAAACACTAATTGATTTTGATGCCCTAATAAGATTTTCCAATAATCACATTATAATCCTTACATCAATAATCGCTTTATAACGACATTTCATGGAATGTCTAGGGAAGGTATTATAGTTCATTACTATGAGCAATTAAAGGATATAATACTGAAAGACCATACTCAGTTAACTGAGTAAAAGCGATCCTTTGACCTCCTTTGTTTTAAATGTGACAAGGAGGTTTTAAAAGAGAAGAGGGATTATGTTTCCCCAGAAAAATAATTGCGATATTAACAGACGGAAGTATTATGACTAATTGGGACACTACAAAAACAAATATCTAAGTAATTAAACCTCATGCTAATTTAAGTCATGATCTTCCATCTGAAATCGCACTATATGATGTTCATTCTTAAGTAACTTCTAAGAAAACTTATGAGTTGCTATGAATAAACTCCAAAAATCAGCCATTCTTTATTTTGGTTAACTAAGCAAAAGTGATAAAGCCTTCTTGTTGTATTAAAAACAAGGAGGTTTTTTTATTTCAATCTTATTGAAAATGCCTGAGGTCTACGGAAAGGTGTTAGCTATTTTTTTAAAATATCTGCCACCAATAATTTGTTGTTAATGACCTGATAATCCATTCCATTCTTAAAGCACCTACCTTAACATTTCCTTCAAGAATACCAACCAAATCTTTTAAAACACGGTTAAATACTTATCTTTAAACAGGTTTGTTTTCCGAAATAGTTATCTTTAAATAAAGCAGGTAGCTCTCTGATCTATCTGTTATAATAGAAGGCTTAACCTTTTCCCTGTTAAAGTTTCTATACAAGAATTCCATTACCAACTTAAAATCACAGTCATGGCAAAATCAATCATTCCCTTTTTACTCCCCTTACTATTGATGCTGTCTTGTGTAACTGCTGAAAAAGCATTGGACAAAGGCAATCATAAGGATGCAGTCTGGAAATCATTAAGTAAATTGAAAAAAAAGCCTAATGACTCCAAGTCAAGAAAAATATTAAAAGCCGCTTATCCCTTATTTCTAGATGACTATGAACGAGAGATTGCAGATTTGAAAGAGGATCGAAATCCATTTAAGTGGGAAAAAATCCAAGAGAAGTACGAAACGATGGAAGAGGCATACACCAAAATACGGGCGATCAATACGGCTCGAAAAGCAGTTGATGCCCAATCATATAGTCGAGAAATATATGAGGCGAAAGAAAAAGTCTTGGAAGCTAGATATGACGCTGGTATGGATTTATTAGCAGATAGAGATCGAAGAAGTGCAAGAAAAGCTTACGATCATTTTGAATTCATTTTGAAACGTCAGGACACTTATAAGGATACGAATATTAGACTGGAAGAGGCTAGAGAAATGGCTACCTTGTTTGTAGGTATTGCTCCTATTCAAGTTCCAAGTTTTCGGTATGAGCTGAATGTTTTAGACTTTGAAAGAGAATTGGTAACTGAGTTGCAGCGTGGCAATAACGAAGAATTTGTTCGGTTTATCGGACCATCCAATAGATACAATATTCCCTTATCGGAGGTAGACCATATTATTGAAATGCGCTTTTATGATTTCAATATGGGCAATACGCAAGATCGAGAGCAGGTTTTCACAAGATCAAAAGACAATGTTGCTACTCAAGTAGTAACAGTTGGCGATAGTACTTTTACTACACCAATCGTTGTAGAGGCAGAGGTACATTGTTTTACTAGAGAAATAAGCTCTTCTGGTAGAATGGAATTAGAAATTATTAACCAAGAGAATCGAAGAAGAGAAGAACGAGAGCGATTTGATGGTAGCCATGTTTATACAGCAGAGTGGGGATATTTTACAGGAGATACCAGAGCATTAGATAATGGAGATACCAATTGTTTGAATCAAAGAAATCCACCACCACAGCCTCGTGCGGAAGAATTGTTTACTGAAGTAACGATTCCAATCTACGATCAAGCACTTAA
>CAKZUM010000002.1 GCA_937921525.1 uncultured Saprospiraceae bacterium | reverse complement strand
AAAATCGAAGCATAGCTGGGCTACGGTTCTATTTTTTGGGTTTCTTAGACAGAAAAAGAACAAGTCAGAATGGGTAGGTTATTTTTTTCCTAGTCCCTTAACTAGGTATCAAAGATAGGGAATTCTGGACTTATTTTGATAGGATGGGGATTGACCAGATGCAAATTAGAGGTAATTCAACACGGAGTTACTTCGTAACCACACGGATGAGCAGAATTTTTCAGGTCGTGAGTGATCTTGACAATTTGTTATCCGTGTCATCCACGTTGAATCATGTCTTATTTGAATACCAAAACAGATTAATAATATCAATGGAACAAAGCAATATTCCCAATTTACACCTCCCATGTAAAAATTCAACATCGCTCACGACCTACAAAAATCCGTGTCATCCGAGTCATCCGTGTTGAATCACGCCTAATTAGAATACCAAAACGAATGAACAGCATCACCGAAGCAAAGTAATATCCCCAGTCTGCACCTCTCTCCGCAAAGAACCATCAGGCCACAACAAATCATATTGCATTTGGTAAATGTAAACACCTTCTATAAATTCATTATTATTAGAGCGGCCATCCCAACTACTCTCTATGCGATCACTAGTATGAACTAGATTTCCCCATCTATTAAAAATAGAAAATTTAAAATTGATAGGCGTGCAGTCCATTTCTTTAAATGCCTGTAACTCATCGTTGATACCATCCCCATTTGGTGAGAAAGCATTAGGGACATAAATATCGCAGCTTGGACAAATATAGATTTGTATAGCATCTTCCGTAATACCACAAATATTAGAAACACGAAGTGTGTAAATACCTTCTTCAAAAACCCAAAAATCTGTTGAATTCGTTCCATTACTCCATTCATAATCATAATAAGGAGAATAGGGTGCTTGTAGATATAAAAATGGATCATCACAGAGCAAAGTATCTGCCCCTAGATTTATAGATGGGGTAGTAATTCCGATGATTCGTAAACTGTCCGTATCAATGCAAAGGCCTTCTTTGGCTGTTGCACTATAGGTGCCAGGTTGTCTAATTAAATAGGAAGCAGCCCTTGTGTCATCTTGCCATTGAAAATCTAAATCTTTGATAGGTTGGGGCGTTAGTATCATTTCCTCTCCTTCACAAAGAAGAAATTTTGATTTTGGTAATACTACTTGAAATTGGTCATTGATAATATCAACATTAAAGGTATCTGTCCCAGAGTCACAACCTGTAGCATAATCTACCCAGTATTTTCCAGACCGAAATACGGCGATAGAATCGGTATCTGTATTGGTAGACCAAGCATATTCTATTTTATCTGGCGGAACTGTTAGAATGACCTCGTCTTGTGTATCACACTGAACACTTACTAACTGGCTATTTTCTTGATGTTCACTAATAGGTTTCTTTTGAAAAATGTGATCCATAAAATTCCCAAAACGTAGAAAGCGAAAAGAAAAATCTTCAGAAATAGCAAGTAGGTCTAATTCAAAATCTGCTGCTACGCCTTTCTCATTGGGGGAGTGGAGAACCGATATAATTTCTTTATCTAAAGGATCATCTGCCCAAGAAGGAATATAAATTTTTCCATCGGGTGCTAATTGTGGAGTACCGATCACGAAGATACCTTCTAAAATAACATCTGCTATTTTCACCTCAGTTTCCATTGGATTAGGTGCATCCAACTCATATTGATAAGTAGCAAAAACGAAAGCAGTATCTCCTGAAGACTCTACTTTAAAATTATAAAAAAACTGATTATCTGGAGAAATAGCGATTGGATCTCTTGGTGTTCGGATCGCTGGTTTTAGATCAACTGGATTATCTAACTTTCCTGTTTCTTTATTAAAATCATATAGAAAAGTACCTACTATTAATTGTTCCCCATCCGTTGTCATTTTCATAGCACCATACTCATCCCTAACTTCTTCCTGCCCATTAAATATTGGCGAAATTACAGGTTCGTTTAAGCCTGTTTTATCTATTTTAAAAACATAAAAAGAATCCAATACATCTGCATTGGTTTCAATAAAATGATGTCCTGTTTGAATGATGACCCAATAGTCTGTACAATTAGCATGTTGAGTTCCTGTTAGATATTCAAAACTTGGTGTGGTAATATTTTGACCTATAGTCGTCACTTTTCCTTTTCCATTGTTAGCACTTATATCTACTTCAAAGGCAGAAAACCCTTTCCCATTAGGAAATTTAGGATCTTCTATTAAATACGTTTCTAATTCATCTACTGTGAATAAATAATAGATATTGTCATTTGCTGGGTTTGGAACGATCAAGCAACCTTGCCAAGCACTTTTGCCTCCTCCTCGTAAACCTTCTAATTCGCCTCCTTCCATTACCTCATGATTGGCATTCCAAATATAACCATCGCTTGACCCATCGCTTCTACCCCCCCCATTGGTGTAAAATAATAACTGCCCATTTTTATCAGACATCGAACAGCAAGATTCTATAGTTTGTATGGCTGCCCCTTCTTCTCTCTGAATTGTTCCTGAGGTAAAATCAAAACCATAACCATCTCCAAAAAACCAATGCCCTGCTCGCATACGTTCTAGCTGTGCAGTTGCTGGCTGTAAGCAGCAGACTACTAGTAAGAGAGAGAGACAGATTTTGATTAGATTGATTATCATTCGCTATATCTATGTCTCCATGACTGTGTCATGGATTACGGGATGTCGCTGGATGTATATTATGTATATACTAAGAGAGGCCCATATGAAAATATAAACACAATTTAAGAAGAAAGGATTTTAAATCGAAAAATAATCTTTGTGTTTAGCTACCAAATGACTTTAAGGAGTCAAGTATTCAAAAAGTTTTTGATAATAAAGCAGGTATGCATACACATTATCTACCATGCAAATAAAAGGAAATGTTAATGTTTAAAATGTATTTTTTTTTAACTAATTCAAAAAATAAAATATTCTTTTTTGGCACATGCTTTGCCCTATATAAAGTATAATACTAAACCCCCCCGTTTAGTTGTCTCAATAATTACTCAAAAGTATTTGTACGGGGTGCATGCTAGCTTCTGCTAAGCGTGTACCTTCTTTTTTTAAGCCTACCT
>CAKZUM010000001.1 GCA_937921525.1 uncultured Saprospiraceae bacterium | reverse complement strand
TTGTTGATTCCAACTTACCGTAATCCTACCTGCATCTAAGTTATTTAAACCGAAGTTTTCTGTCGTCATTACTGCTTCTTGTATTTGCTCAATCATTACATCTCTGGTATTTAAGGTGAATTGGTACCCTTGTACTTTGCTGATGTCCTTTGCCTGCAAGTCAATTTCGTAGGTCTGCCCTGCTTTTAAGAATTGATCAGCTACTTGTATTTCAAATACTTCCACACTATTTCTTGGTGTCGCTTGGTGGAAAGCATTCGGTCTAACGTTTCCGTTAATATCCCCAATCTTTACTGCCACAAAATTCATCACCATATTGCTGCTTAGATTACTAACATGAGCTTGTTCAGGGAAGTCCTCTGATAGTGGATTATCTGTAGTGAAGTCATAATTAGCTTCCACAAAACGCCAGCTAGTGTTGTTGGTAAATTCAGTATCAATCGCAAGAATCATTTTTCTTAACTGCACCAAATCAAAAGCAGTAACTGTTTTCGATTGATTCACATCTGCTGCAATCCATTGGTATGGATTGTCAAAAGATTGAACCCCTAAGATGTGTTTGGTCATTAATACTAGATCAAAGGTACTGACGCCATTCAAAGGAACATGATTCTTTTGAGGGGTAATCGTGTAGCTTTCTTCCATTGTTAATTCAAAGTGGTAGAAACCATCTTGCTTCGTCATGTAGTTATCTTGAGTGGTACTCAATAAAACTTCTTGTACAGCATCTCCTTTCCAAGTATTTACTTGACCACCTAGTAAAGCGTTTTGCGCATCCGTATTTTGGGATTCGACACAGGCTATATTATTATCTTGAACATTAATATAGGTTTCACAGAAATTCCAATTTCCTTCAGGATCGGTGATGTATAATTGCACCTCTTGATTTCCTAAAGTTGCACAAGTAAAGACTAAGTTAGTTGGTAAAGCGCGCACTTCCGCTAGGGTAGTCGGTTGCTTCATCGGCATACTCTCATGCCATAGACCTAATTGATAATCAGGACACTTAGAGAAATCATTAACACTAATATCACTAGCCCAAGTTTCGACCATCCCTATCGGCATCAATTCAATCGCTAGGCCATGGTAGCAATAAGCGGGTAGTTGACTACAATCTACTTCCTCTACTATCTCTTCTTCAAAAAGAGGGGTTGCTTCTGGATCTATATCTGTAATGGTATCGGTCAAAACCGAATCTGCCACAGGAATTGTTGTATCTCCAAAAATCACTATATCTTCAGGAGCGAATAATTGAATGAACGCAGGATCGTGATCGTCTTCATCTCCACCTTGATTCCCATAGCCATCGACCGCATCATCTGCTGTATGATTATCATTCTCCATATCATCATCTGCACTCGAATCTATATCTGGCGTATTTGGTCCACTAGGAGTATCTGATGCGTGAGCAATTTCTCCAAAGTTAGTAATAGTTGTTCCTTTAAAATCAACATCAATTGTGAAAGTAATATTGATGGTTACAGATTCTGAAGAGGCTAAAGTGTTGATGATGTAGTTAGGAACACCATCGACTAAATTCCAGTCATTCGTATTGTTTGTACTTACTGCTGTGTTCGCTGCAAGACTAAAATCAAGTCCATCAGGAATATAGTCAATGATCGCTATATCAAAGGCATCAACATTTCCTTGGTTGAAAATAGTCATTTGATAAGCTACAGGTGATCCCGGAAAAACAGGAGACTGTTGTGTCGGTGCCAATCGTTTTACCAATGCTAGATCAAAAGTATCTGAATTTATAACCTCAATATTAAAAGATTCTTGATCTATACAACCATAGCGATCATCCATGATAACAGTATAAGTGTCAGATTGATCACTCAAAATGTTGACTGTTTCACAAGTAGGTGTATTACAATGTACAGATGCAGCTGGTGTCCATGTGAAATCAAAAGTTCCAGGGGTATTGACGCTAACTGTAACCGCTTGTCCAACTTCCACAATGCTATCAGGACTGATCGATAAATCAATTTCTTTACAAGCAACTAAGCAAACGCTATTAGTAGTGTCGCAAGCTCCAGCAGTTAAAGTGATACATTCTGTGAATCCATTTCTCAAGGCTGTTTGACTTAATGGAATAGCCTCTAGTGCTAGACGGTGAGTCGTTGGAGAAATAAATTGAACGATGTAATCACCACTAGTCAATGCACCAAATTCGTATGCTCCGTTGATGTCCGTTTTAGTAGAATCAATTGGATTAATCGTATCACCACAAGTATATAAATAAACGGATACATCCATCATTGGCAAATCATTCTCACTAGGTATTAAGTCTCCATCACTATCTTCACATACAATAGCTCCAATAAAAGATTCTTGAATTGGAAGATTATTTTCTGTAATAAATGGATCACCAGATTGCAAGAAGAAATCCAAGAAGTATGGATTGTCTCCACAGTCAAAATTGATTAAGTAAGTAGAATCCGAGTTGACAACATCGCTGCCTAACTGTATAATATCATTTGTCCCATCTCTATCCATATCTTCAGCAGCGCCATCTCGACCAGTAGGATCATATACACCAGCGTTTGCACTACAGTTCTTACTTAGTACATATCCATCTGGATGTTCATAGGTCATGGTATAAGTGCCTGGTACTCCATTGGTAAACCATTTATACATTCCATCGGACCCGTCCATGATGATCATTGCGACCCCACCTGGTGGAGGTGTTACACTGATTTTACCACCTTTAATAATTTTACCAGTTTTATCTGCATAGATATACCCTGTTGGATCTACTTCTTGTAAATTCACCACATAAACAAAATCGTGGTCATCTTCATCGTTCAATTCACTATTTAATAAATCATCTCCGCCAATGAAATCGTCATTGTTATTATCTGCTTCTGAATCTTCATCTATGGTATTTATTGGATTTCCGGTGGTCGTAGTAGCAAAGTAGATCTCTGCAGTGTCAATGACTAAGGAATCCATTATATCCATATCTACAATGAATTTAATTGGAATGATCGCTGTGTCTCCAGCACTCAACGCTGCTAATTGATAAGTGCTATCCACTTGCCAGTTGCTGCCTAATTGTTGGTTTAACGCCGCATCAAAGACCAAGCCTTCTGGCACATAATTGACGATACCAATATCATAAGCATCTACCGTTCCTTGATTGACAACTGTAATTTCAAAGCAAACCGTATCTGCTTGTTTTACTTCCAATTCTTGTGTTGGCGCTAATTCAATAATCAACGCTAAATCGAAAACTTGTTCCACTCTGATCTTCATTGGATCATGATCATCTTCATCTGTTGGCGGTGTTTGATCTATTGCATTATCCGTCGCACTATTAGGAACACCTCCTGTATCATTGTCAATATTATTATCTGGAGTAGAATCTACATCTCTTAAGCTATTTCCGCTTTCATCCGTAGCATCTCCAATTTCTGCATAAGTGATTAGACAAGTTTCCATGAAATCAGGATCAATTACAAAATCAATTGTTAGCATGGTCATTTCGTCTGGTAATAAACCTCCACTTGGTAATTCTCCATCTTTAGTAGACAAGGTAATTACGGCTGTAGAATCATCTACGACTCTCCAGTCTTCATCTGCTAAGGTCATGCCTGTAGGGATGTATGCATAGATCGTAATATTATCCGCCGCAATACTTCCTTGATTGAATACTTTAATTTTTCCAGAAATGCTATCACCTGGATGTACTGGACCTTCTGTTAATAACTCTTCTGTCAAGGCCAAATCAAAACTCAATAAACCCAATCGAACAGGATCTTGATCATCTTCATCTAATGGCTTAAGCAAATCAACTACATTATCAGTAGAAGTGTTGACCATTCCACCAGTATCATCTGTTGGGTCTTCATTCGGTGTAGAATCGTAATCTTTGTAAGTGGAACCATCATAGCTTATTTCTGCAACTGGTGTTACAAAAATACTTGGGTCATCACTTTCAATAATCACCTCAATGAATACCATGACCATACTATCTGGTGCTAGACCATTAGCTGGTAAACCATTGCTATTTGTGAGCATAATATTTGCCATGCGCTCATCTATACTAGTCCATCCCAATCCAGGAGCTAATCGAACACTATCTGGTATGTACTGAGTAATTACAATAGTATCCGCTGGTAAAGTACCTTGATTGAAAACAATAATCTTTAACAAGGCCGTATCTCCAGACTGGACCATACTAGCTTGGTCATCTCCTAGGGTTTCAATTAAGGCCAAATCAAATATCTGCCCAACATGAATAACGGCTATATCGTCATCGTCCTCTTCTTCATTCTCCATGTTTTCATCAGGCGTAGAATCTTCATCCATTGGTGGGGTATTGTTTGGATCCGTATCATCATCTGCTGCTGTGATTTCTGCGAAATTAACTAGACTGGTTCCCATGAAATCTGGATCAACTTGTAAAGTAATGTCAATAGTCTGACTAGTACCCGAAGCTAAAAAGGCAATAGGGGTATTCCATCTTGCTGTGTCTCCAAAAGCTGTCCAATTAGCATCTTGTAAACTCATTCCTGTTGGAATGAAATCACTAATTTCAATGTTATAGGCATCGACTGTCCCTTCATTGCGTATCGCTAATTGATAGGTCACAAAGTCTCCTGCTTCTACTATCGTGGAATCAGTAGATTTTTCTAATGCTAAATCAAATATCTGCTGTACCTCAATTTTCATCGGATCATGATCATCTTCATCAGTTGGCGGTGTTTGATCTACTGTATTATCTGTAGAGCTATTTACTTCGCCACCTGTATCATCCGTGCGATCGTCATTTGGTGTGGAATCAATATCTGTCACAGCCTGGCCGTTCTCATCGGTAGCGCTAACAATTTCCGCATAGGTAATCAGGCAGGTATCTTGAAAGTCAGGTGATACTACAAAATCAATAGTCGGCATAATCATTTCACCAGCTACTAAACCTGTTGTTGGTAAATCATTATCCATTATTGTCAATAACAACATAGCAGTAGAGTCATCCATTACCGTCCAGCGATCATCATTCACGATTAATCCTTCTGGTATGTAAGCCACTACTTTTATAGAATCAGCGGAGATTGTTCCTTGATTGACTACCTTTATTTTTCCTGTGATACTATCGCCAGGGAATATAGGGCCTTCTGTAAGTAATTCTTCCGTCAAGGCTAAATCAAATTCAAGTATCATCACTTGAACAGGATCTTCGTCATCTTCATCTGATGCAATACTTGAATCTGTTGTATCATCAGTATCTGTGTTTGGAACACCTCCAACATCATTCGTTCTAATATCATCAGGTGTAGAATCCACATCGTCTATAGCTAAACCATCTGCACTTATTTCTGCATGAGCCACTAATTTTGTTTCTGTTACGTTTGATTCAACAAGGACCTCTAAGCAAACCGTCACCATACTATCTGGTAGTAAACCAGCAGCAGGTAAACCATTAGAAGGGGTTAAAGTGATCTGTGCAGTACTATCGTTCAAACTTGTCCAATCTTGTAGATTGTTGGTGTTCATCAATAATCCTTCTGGAAGGTATTGGGTAATCTCAATGCTACTAGTAGGATAGGTACCTTGATTAAAAACACTTATTTTTAATTCTACAACTTCTCCTGGTCGGACCATACCAGATTGACCTGGGGCTAGCGTTTCTATTAATGCTAAATCCGCTAATGGGATAAGATTCACTACTGCTGTATCATCATCGTCTTCTTCTTCGTTTTCCATGTCTTCATCAGGCGTAGAATCCTCGTCTGTTGGCGGATCATTATTAGGATCCGTATCATCATCTGCACTACTAATTTCTGCATAGTTGATGAATTGATTGTCTATGGCTGTTGAGGTAAATAAAGGATCAACTTGTAAAGTGATTTCAATCGTCTGACTTTCGCCTGCTGCTAAGAGTGGAATCGGTGTATTAAATCTAACCGTATCTCCACTTGCCGTCCAATTGTTGTCTTGCAAGATCATACCGTTTGGAATAAAATCACTAACGCCAATGTTGTAAGCAGCAACATTTCCTTGATTACTTACAGTCAACTGGTAGGTGACTAAGTCGCCTAAGTTAACGAGCATTGCATCCGTAGATTTTTCTAATGCTACATCAAATATTTCTTCAATAAGCACTTTTACTGGATCATGATCGTCTTCATCAATAGGTGCTGTTTCTGTTACTTCATTATCTGTAGGGGTATCCACTACTCCGCCTGAATCATTGCTTCTAATTGAGTCAGGAGTAGAATCTACATCCATTATAGGTAAACCATTTTCGTCTGTGCTAGATGCGATTTCAGCATAGGTAATCAGACAGGTATCTTCCACTGTTTCCGATACGCTAAATCCAATAGTCGTCATAATCATTTCCGTTGGTTGTAAACCATCAATGGTCAAGTCGCCATTAGCAGTACTTAAAATTAATACTGCTGTAGAATCATCTATAGCGGTCCAACGCTCATCATCTAATAATAGACCTTCTGGAATATACGCATAGATTTCGATAGCATCAGCAGGAATATCTCCTTGATTGACTACCTTTATTTTAGCCGTAATACTATCCCCAGGGGCAATTGGTCCTTCGGTTAATAATTCTTCGGTTAAGGCCAAATCAAATTCTAACAGCATCACTTGTACAGGATCTTGATCATCTTCATCTGTTGGCGGAATCTGATCTGTGCTGTTGTCCGTATCGGTATTTACTTGTCCACCCATGTCGTTGTCTCGTATATCATCTGGACTAGAATCTATATCATTTTTATCCACACCGTCATTGCTGATTTCCGCATAAGGGGTCAGTTTGCTAGCGTTTGTTGTTGGGTCTACGATTACTTGAATAGGAATCATCAACATACTATCCGCTTCTAAACCAGCAATTGGTAAACCTTGTCCACTAGTTAATACAATCTGAGCAGTACTATCATTTATGGCAGTCCAACCTTGTGGATTGCTCGCATCTAATGTCATACCTACTGGTAAGTATTGTGTAATCTCAATCGTATCTGCTGGAAGTGTTCCTTGGTTGAAAACTTTAATTTTAAGGTCAACTGATTCGCCAGGACGAACCATACTTGATTGCGCTGGAGCTAAAGTTTCAATTAAAGCTAAGTCAAAGACTTGAATGACATTAACGACCGCTGGATCATCATCATCTTCGTCTTCATTTTCCATATCCTCATCAGGCGTAGAATCTTCATCCATTGGAGGTGCATTAGTTGGATCTGTGTCATCATCTGCAGCACTAATTTCTGCTACATTGATTAAACTAGTTCCCAGGAAGTCTAGATCCACTTGTAGCGTGATGCTAATAGCTGTTTCTTCACCTGCTGCCAAGTAGGAGATCGGCGTATTGTATCTTGCTGTGTCTCCAGTAGCTGTCCAATTAGGATCTTGTAGAGACATGCCATCTGGAATAAAATCTGTAATACCAATCGCATAAGCATCAAGTGTTCCTTCATTAGTGATGGTCAACTGATACGTCACTAAGTCGCCTAACTTTACAGTGGTTGCCTCTGTAGATTTATCTAAAGCTAAATCGAATATTTGCTCAACAAGTATTTTTACAGGGTCATGATCATCTTCGTCTACTGGTGGAATTTCTTCGGTAGTATTATCCGTTGGGGTAAATACTTGTCCTCCAGTATCATTGGTTCGATCTGAATCTGGTGTAGAATCTATGTCTGTTACAGCTGTACCATTTTCATCCGTTGCACTTCCAATTTCCGCATATGAAATTATGCAGGTGTCCATAAACATTTCATCTACTTGGAATCCGATCGTGATCATCGTCATTTCATTCGGCACTAATCCTTCTGCTGGTAACTCATTAGATGCAACGGCCAACGTAAGTACGGCAGTAGAGTCATCTATGGCAGTCCAGCGGTCATCATCTAATAATAGACCTTCTGGAATATACGCATAGATTTCAATAGCATCGGCTACAATATCTCCTTGGTTGAAAATTTTGATTTTAGCCGTAATACTATCTCCCGGAGTAATAGGACCTTCGGTAAGTAGTTCTTCTGTTAAAGCCAAATCAAATTCCTGTATCATTATTTGAACAGGATCAGCATCATCTTCATCGGAAGGTGGGAGTTGGTCACTACTGTTATCTGAATCTGTATTTGGTATACCACCAGCATCATTCGTTCTATTATCATCAGGTGTAGAATCAATATCTTCCTGAATACCATCGTCACTAATTTCTGCGTGAGGTGTTAATTTACCACCAATTACGTCGTCTTCTACTACAACTTGAATCATTACCATAATCATACTATCTGGTGCTAAACCATCAGTCGGTAATTGATTGCCGGCAGTTAACAAAATACTAGCTGTACTATCATTCTCAGCAACCCAATCCTGTGAATTATTTGAACTTAAGATAAGTCCTTCTGGTAAATACTGGGTCACTTCAATTGTTTCCGCAGGAAGGGTACCTTGATTGGAAACTTTAATTTTAATCGCTACTTCTTCTCCCGCTTGTACCATACCTGATTGACCAGGCGCTAAAGTTTCAATTAAAGCTAAATCAAAGATTTCTTCGCCTTCTTCAACTACTGTAACGATAGCGGAGTCATCATCATCTTCGTCTTCGTTTTCCTTATCTTCGTCTGGTGTAGAATCCTCATCTACTGGTGGTGTATTGCTAGGATCTGTATCGTCATCTGCTTCGCTTATTTCTGCAAAGTTTACTAAAGTAGTTCCTGTGAAATCTAAGTCTACTTTTAGTGTTATATACAATTCATAACTTGCACCTGCTGGTAAATAACTTATTGGCGTATTAAATCTAGCCGTATCTTGACTGGCCGTCCAGTTCGCATCCGCCAAACTCATACCAGTAGGAATAAAGTCTGTGATGTTGACATCATAGGCATCAATGGTTCCTTCATTGCTCACTTCAATTGTATAGGTTACTAGATCGCCTAGTCGAACAATTGTAGAGTCGGTTGATTTTTCTAAAGCCAAATCAAATAGACCACAAGCTGCTTTGTTTAAAGGATTGAAAACTAGATTAATGGTGACGGTAGAATCACAGCCTTTTGAAGTGGTCAATACTTCTGTACCTATAGGATTAAATTCATCATAGGTCGCACCATTAACTACTACTTCATAACCATCTTCTTCACAACCGATGTAAGTAACTTCGCTATTTAGATTCGGATTAAAAACTAGATTAATGCTTACAATAGAATCACAACCTGTAGCATTCGTAAGTATTTCTGTACCTGTTGGATTCGCTTCGTTATAAGTTGTTGAACCAACAAGGATACTATAGTTGTCCTCTTCACAACCTTCATAAACGACCGTACTAACTGTATTCGGATTGATGTTTAAGTTTAAAATAATAATCGAGTCGCAACCATTAGCTGCGGTTAAAGTATCTTGATAGATACCAGCAGTACTTAAGTTCTGATTATTAAATGTAAAGCTATCGTCTTGACAAATTGTTTCATTAATATTCGTTTCTATTATGTCAATAACCTCTAAGGTCAAAACAATAATCGAGTCACAACCACCTGCAGCAGTTAAGGTATCTTGATAAATACCTGCTGTTGTTAATGATTGATTATTAAACTTAAAACTATCTCCTAGACAAATTACTTCCCTACTATTACTCTCCATTTTATCAAGAATTTCTAAGGTCAAGATAAGAATGGAGTCACAACCACCTGTAGCAGTTAAGGTGTCTTGGTAGATACCTGCTATTGTTAATGATTGATTATTAAAATCAAAAGTGTCGCCATGACAAATTTCTTGACGGAGAGGCGTTTCGATCTTTTCTAATACATTTAAATTTAGTATTATAATAGAATCACAACCACCAATAGCCGTCATGGTATCTCTGTAAGTGCCCGCTGTAGTCAATACCTGCCCATCAAAAGTATAACTGTCGCCACTACAAATATCTTGACTAATAGTTGTTTCCATTTCGTCGATGACATTTAGTGTCAAAACAAGGAAAGAATCACAACCATTAACTGCTGTTAGGGTATCTCGATAAATACCAGCCGTTGTTAAGTTTTGATTATTAAACGCATAGGAATCTCCTTCGCAAATCTCCTGACTAATTGGGATTTGAATTGTATCTAGGACATTCAAACTCAAAATAATAATCGAATCACAACCATTGGCAGCCGTCATGGTATCTCTATAAGTACCTGATACTGTTAAGGATTGATTATCGAAAGTAAAGCTATCGCCGTTACAAATATCTTGGTTGATTGGTGTCTCCGAAATATTCAAAATATTTAAAGTCAATACGACAAAACTATCACAACCATTAGCCGCTGTCATGGTGTCTCTATAGATACCGGCTTCGGATAAAGTTTGGTTGTTAAAAGTAAAGTTTTCGCCAGCACAAATATCTTGACGGATATTTGTTTGGACCGTATCTAAAGTAGATAAGGTTAAAGTGATAATGGAATCACAGCCACTTGCTGCGCTCATCGTATCTCGGTAAGTTCCAGCTGTATTTAAGGTTTGGTTATTAAAAGTATAAGTATTGCCTTGGCAAATTTCTGCTGACAAAGAAATTTCGATAGGGTCTATCACTCCTAATGTCAGGATGATAATCGAGTCACAACCACCAATAGCCGTCATGGTATCTCGATAAGTTCCCGTTGTAGTCAATGTCTGCCCATCAAAAGTATAACTGTCGCCACTACAAATATCTTCGCTAATAGTTGTTTCCATTTCGTCGATGACATTTAGTGTCAACACAAGGAAAGAATCACAACCGTTTACAGCCGTCATCGTATCTCGATAAATACCAGCTGTTGTTAAGTTTTGATTATTGAACGTAAAGCTTTCCCCTGCACATATATTTTCAGTGATGGGTGTTTCGGATATAGGTAGAATAGTGAGGTTCACTATTTTTTCTGCGGAACATCCACCTGGCTGAGTACTGGTAGCAACTACTTTATAACTATACGTTCCTACCGTTGTTGGTAGATTAGTTAAGGTAGCTGTGATTTGCCCAGCTATTGCTGCCGTACCAGTATTATTTACGCCATCATTATCAAACCATTGGTAGCTAACAGGAATGTCATTCGTTACACTAGTGGTTAAGTTAGTAGCTGTAAATGTACCTTCCTCACAAATACTTTCATCGGTTAAATCGGCGAGTGTTGGATTGGTACAAGTACAAGTTTTTTCTAATAAAGTAACAGTAGAATCTTTAAAACAATTACTTCTATTATTAAAAATACGAATCGTATATTTTATAGAATCTGTTGGATTAGCTAGGTTCGATACCAGCGTGTCTGGCAAGGTGCTGATAGCGATGGCATTTGCATAATCCGTGTCCCCTGTATACGTTTCCCCAATAGAATAATTGAATTTATCTCCATCTGTTACACTCGTTAAAACCAAGCTTGCATCTTGCTTGGAATCACTTCCATCACAAGTCACCTGATTGGCAGCTATGGTGCCAGTTGGTTCTTCGCAAGAACAAATATCTGGGTCAGGAATAGTTAATGGGCCTTGCACACAGGTACTCGTAGAATTATCTTGTACCTGGATACTCAAATCACCCGAACCTGCGGAACCATTGGCCATCCTAAAAGTGGTAGCTTGGCCATAAGGAACATTATCTGCCAATGCACCAGATAATAAATAAACGCTACCAGTAGTAGACGTAACCTGATAAGTTGCACTTAGATTTGTGCCTGTTGGATTTAATTCAAAAGTGATGTAATCATCGTTAGCGGTAGAACTGCTGTTGTCATTACATTGTACATCTGCAACTACTGCATTCATACTACAAGTGCCAACACAAGTTGCTGGTGCAAGGATCGTAATAGTATCCGTACAAGTGGCATCTGCGGAAAATGTAGCATCGAAAATTAATGCTTGTCCATCTGCTGGCAAACCTAGTAAAGTGAAATTAATAGGACTAGTAGAAGGCATAGCAAGTGTCAAATAAGTAGTTCCTCCAGCTGCGATTATTAAGTTACCTGTGGTAGGTGCATTGACCATAGCAACTGTTCCACTTAAAGAATAAGTGTTGTCAGAACAAGCTGAAGGTACTAAATCTAAGGATACTGCACAGACTGCATTATCACAGGCGATAGGTGATGTGAAATCTATGTTTGCTGCACAGGTGATATCATCAGAAAAACTAGCTGTTAAACTTCGAGTACTCCCGTCTGCTATTAGGTCTGTAAAACTATAGGCTTGAGGGCTAGTAAAAGGTGCAGAAAAAATAATAGATTCGCCACCTAAATCAATACTTAACATACCCGTATCAGGTGCATTCGTAAAACTAATTTCACCAGTCAAATCAAATTTATTACTGCTACAAGTGCCTGGGGTAGCTGTCATGGTGATACCACATGCAACTGGATCACATCCAGCAGGTGCGATATAAGTAGTGTCAAATCGACAGAAAGCATCTGCTGAAAAAACAACTGTTAAATCATGCCCGCTACCATCTGCAATCAAACCTGATAAAGTGTAGGCTTGAGGGGAGGTAAATGGTGCTGTAAATACTTGTTGGAATGGTCCTGCGGAAACAGTCAAAGTTCCAGAATCAGGCGCATCAGAGAAAGTTACATTTCCAGAAAGTTCATATTCATTATCCTCGCTATCGCAAGTACCGACAGCAACCGTGGCATTGACGGAACAAGTACTGCTGATCATACATGGTTCTGGTGCATTAAAATTCATTTGCACTTGACAGGATGCGGCATCTGAAAAAGTAGAAGTGACAGAATGTGCCAAGCCATCTGAAATTAAATCGGTAATAGAAATGGCCTGAGGAGTAGTGAAAGGGGCAGTAAATGTTTGTTGAACGATACCATCTACTAAAATGCTTAAAGTGCCTGTAGTCGGTGGTGTTGAAAAAGTAACAGACCCTACTAATTCATAATTGTTATCGTCCGTATCACAATCATCTGGCGCAAGACTTAAGACCATACTACAGACAGGTGTAGAGCAAACGCCTGGGTCAATAATCGTTAAGGTATCTTTACAAGTAATATCCATAGTGTCCGTAATGATGACTTGAATATCTCCTGCGCCTGCTGCGCCATTTTGCATACGAAATAAAGAATCGACACCATATTGTAAGTTAGTAGCCGCACTACCATCTTGTTTGCTGATGGTGCCATTGTCTGCACTTAAAGTAAATCCACCACTTAAACTCTCGCCTGTTGTCGTTATTTTAAAATCGATATAATCGTCAGTGGCAATGGTGGAACTGCCATTATCATTACAGGAAATTTCTGCCAATAAAGCTGTGACCGAACAAGGAGGTGGTGGTACTTCTTTTAATTGAATAGGACAACAACCGCCTAATTCACAAGGGGAACCAGCTGCGTTAAAATAGTAAATACCTTCTTCGGTTGCATCAAAGTCAATGCTGTCTGCACCAACTATCAGCACATCATCTTTATACCATTGCACATCCGTCATGTCTGCCCCGGCACTTAAAGTGATGACTTGTGGTTGGTAAAATTCTTTAACAGTGGAAATACAGAAAGACTGAAAATCATCTTCCGCAGCATCTTCATTATTAGGAGTAGAATCGGGGTCTGGCCCACCGCCTGTCATTTGAGTTATTTCGGCTTCTAAAGTGCCTAAGCCTTCTGATGTTTTGGTAATGAAAACTAATAAAATTTCTGATTCCTCGCTTGGGACCGTACCAATATCCCAAACATTATTTGAAAAGCTACCAGCAGTTGACATGGATTCAACGATTTGGAAACCAGTACTTAAATCAATAGTCATTTGACTACCTGTAGCATTTGCTGAGCCAGTATTACTGACTTCATATCGCACTTTTAAAGTATCCCCGACACTGATAATAGCTGGAGTCGGCGAGGTCTCATATTCTAGCCTTAAATCCGCAGATTGAGCTACTATACTGCTAGCTACTAGCAGGAACATACAGAGAGTTAGTAAATTTTTTATCAAATTGCTCATGACGATTATTTTAAAATTGGGTAGTCTTGTAGCACTACCATTTCAATATTTTTTTTGATGATATAGCATACTTCTAAAAGGATAACTCGAAGTAATTACTTTACTTTTCAGTTGAATTATCTAAGCAATCTTCTTTATAAGATTGCTCTAATGCCTATTGAAGTTGTTTAAAAATGTATTTCTGCATTATTTGCAAGTCATTGATTCCTAGGATCTTCAGCTTTTTTGATTCCCGTAGCTAAGGCTACGAAAATAAAAAAGAGCTTCGCCCTAGAAACCAAGCACTTACAACTAATATCAGACTACATTCTTAAACAACTTCATTATTTTAAATGGATCTTGCCTTTAAAGTGTGTAATATTTGTACCTGTAAACATTTTGTTAAAAAAGTCTCAAGTACTTATAACATTATTCTTTTAGATTGATATCGGTAGGGGGGCAAATTGGCTTTCGGTTAATTAAAATTTTCTGAAAAGCAAAAGGTCGGCAAGTCGGATTGGTAGGGGCTGTCCGTAAACCTGCATAGATAAAAGCATCTCTAGTATCTGCTAAATCTCCTTCAAACATTCCATTAATATTGAAAGGTTGCCAAGTAGCAAGGCCATTAACAACAGGAATCGTTTGTATGTAATATAAATCAAAATCGTCATAAATAAGATCGGTCTCTACTACCTCTTCGTACATGATCGCAATATCAATTGAATCAATCGTCAAATCAGAAATCGTAATATCAATTGATTCAGGCAAACTACCATAACAGCAAGTCTGTACCGTTTGAGCGATATCAAGTGTTGGGCAAGGGCCACAATCATCTTTGATTTCTACCTGTACGGCTTGTTGGCTTGTGCAACCTTCAGCATTGGTGACCTCCACTGAAAAAGATTGATTGCCTAAAGTAGTAGGTGTATAAGTCACATCTGGGCCTGTTGCGCCATTACTCCAATTGTATTCTACACCGCCAATGGCACTCAGTTCTAAATCGCCATTTAAGCAGGCTGCTAGTGGAGAAAACATATAGATAGATGGTTTGCTATTAACGATCACCTCCATTTCTTTTTCTATAGGAGTGGCACATCCCGGAACGGTTAAGGTTACGGTGTAAATGGTAGTGGCTAATGGAGCAACATTTATACTAGCAGTTGTTTCGCCAGTACTCCAAGAATAATTAGCCCCATTAGTAACAGTCAAAGTGGTATTTTCCTCTGCACAAAGAATCGTATCTACGGCAGTTAAAATTGGCGCTTCAATACCTGTTTTAATTTTTAATTCAAAACCACAACCACTATCAGTTGGTCTGTTTTTATATAAAGCAGTTAGGGTATAAACTCCTTCTTCAGTAGCCGTATAAGAATTATCTGTTGCATCTGGAATGGTATCTCCATTGAAGAACCATTGTACATCGGTATAAGCAGGATCAACGGATAGGGTATAGGTTTCGCCTGGGCAAATTTCCACTGGTACACTTACACATTCTCTATCCATGTCATCTTCTTTTTCTTCTTTATTGCTAGGCGTAGAATCTTTATCGCCCTCGTTGACACTAGCAATTTCTGCGGTATTATAAAAAAGACCGACCTCTGAAACGGTTGCTGTAATCGTCAGCGTCACTTCTTCATCAATTGCTAGATCCCCAATTGTCCATATACCTGCGGTATAATCTCCTTTAGTTGGAGAAGAATTTACAAGCGCTAAAGCTGCATGTAAAGGTTCATCGACGGTGATTCCTGTCGCATCTAGTGTTCCTTCATTTTTAACGGTTAAGGTATAAGTTACATTACTATTTAATGCTACTTGATTCCTATCAATATCCTTCGTTAATTTTAAATCAGGAATAACACTACAATCTCTGATATTCAATTCTAATTCTGCAAAAGGGCGACAAGCAGCATTCGGTGGAGTAGGCTCTATAATCGCATATAAAAAGATTGTTTCTGCACTAGCTCCAACAACTGGCGTATAAGAAATTTTATTATCAACAATGGTTTCCGTAGCTAAAACAGTTCCGCCTGTATACATGTCTGTACCTGTTTGTTTGCTCGGAAAAGAAACGATTTTAAGTTGATCTCCTGGTTCAGGACTATTAAAAACATTAATCTCCCAAGGATCTGCTAACTCTCCTAAACAAGCAGTTGCTTTTGGAGCTGCTGCTGAAGAAGGCGTATAACAACCTGGAGGGGGAAGCATTGGTGGATTGCTAACGATGACGCCAAAGTCAACCGTATAATTATTTTTCCCTGCGTTTTGAGTCATTACCATAGCAACAGGAATACCATTTACTAGGGTCGCATCTGAATCTAATTTGTCATTGTTTCCAGCATCAGTAGTGGTTAAAGTTCCGCCTTCTAACACCCCTCCCGTGGCAAAATCATTGCTATTGTTTAAGGCCACAAAGTATTTCATGTTAGGTAGTAAGTTCGTGAAATAGTAGTGACCAAGACCATCTGTTATGGTTGTTTCAATATATTTGTCTGAACTATCATAGCTGTTATTTCCATTTGTATCTTTGTATAAAGAAACGGAAACCCCACTAGCATACGCTTCATCGGTATCTCTAATTCCATCTGCATCCACATCATACCATACTAAGTTACCAATCGAAATGGGCGCAGGATCACTCATGATTTCTATATCCGCCCAAATATTGTTAAAACGCATTAAGACTTCTGAAAAGGCAGTTTGTAAAGCCCGATATTGCACCGCTGCACTTCCACCATTGATTGGATAGGCTCTATACCCTCCATAGGAATTTTTGGCTTGGGCATTAGAATTACAATCTCGATACATCGCTAACAGATTGGTGCCTCCAGGTTGATAAGCTAAAGAACCACTGGTTCCATAGTCAGATTTGAAATTTAAATTGGCTTTAGTCCAAGCCCCTGTCGTACTTGATCTTTCTGCGGTATAAATTGGAACAGGGGAATTAATACTACAAGACCCTGGCGTTGCAACCGATTGATCTAAGTTTCTGTTCCTCGTACCCATATACATCACTTCGCTGCCATCATTATTTAAGCGAAAAACGATATCGGTCATCCATAATTGTAACGCAACGGTTGCTTTACTAGGCCAGTCGGCCCAACTATAATTTTTCCAAAGGGAGACTTTATCAAATAGATTATCTAAAACTAATTCCTCTTGTACTGTTGAAGAAGGATTGGCATTTGAAGGATCAAAAGAGTAGATCACGAACTTAATATCTTTTGTTGCTGGCCCATGACAAGTTACAGCTGCATACACTCGTCCACTACTATGAACCCCTAATCCAGAAACAGCTTTGTATTCATCTGATCCGCAAGGACTTGGTAGTGTTACTTCTTTGACATTTGCTTGGTCTAGTGAACCATCCGCTGCAATTGGTAGAATGAAAATACTTTTAGTAAAGGCATTGGAAACGTATAACTCTGAATCGTCTTCTGCAATATCTAAATCGCCTAAGCCTGTTCGACCCACAAATTCTCCATGATTGGTTGGATTACCCAAATCAATTGGACTGCCCGCAGAAAAACCTAAACTAGGTAAATCTGCCCAAGCAGTAGTGGTGTTGGTCGTCACGTCATATCTAAATATTTTACCTACGTTTTCTGTTTCGATGGCTCCACTACGGATATAGTTTGCTCCAAAAACTTGTTTGGTTGTTTTGGCATAAGCGACACCAAATAAATTTCCTGTTTGATTATAAAAACTGAGTGGGGTCATTGCTATATCGGTTTCCCCAAATTTTTTCATAAATAAAGTGGCGTTGTCTGTAATATCCCATGCAGAGGTAATATAGACACCCTTCTGTCTCGGTGCGGTTTGATATTTATCACTAATACAAGAACCCAATAAATTGAATTCTTCTGAGCGATAATCCGATGGGATAGCAACGGAAGAAATTAATCCACATTTGCCTACTTCGATGAGTTCGGTTTCTGAATTGCTGCTGGCACCAAAAGCGCCTTCGCAAGTTCCCTCTGCAGGTTCATATTGGATTAACACACGTTCGCCTGCGGGCAAGTCATTAATGAACCAAGCTCCTGTTGCATCTGTCATTGCTGTGCCAAGAATAGCTCCATCATCACCAATAGCTGTAACGGTGACATTGGCAAAACCTGTTTCGGCTAAAAAGTCTGCGGTTGCAGGATCTTGATTTCCGTTGTGATTAAAGTCTCGAAAGACGGTTCCACCTACACCCGTAGACGTATTACATTGACTCTGGGCATTAGTGGAAATAAATAAAAAAAATAGTAAGAAACCTATGGTTATAATATGTTTTAACTGTTCCATGAAAATGGGATTTTTAATAAGGATTGAATAGATGAAAGATTTGGGGTAGGGGCAATCCTATGTGATTGCCCGTACATAGGCAATCACACAGGATTGCCCCTACCAGTTAATTCCTAGAATATTTGATTGGAATCATTAAAGGTTGGGGAGCTTTCAAACCGATGGTAAAATACATGCCATCAGGTAGATTAATTGTTCCTTTGAAATAATCGCCACTTTCAGATAAGGAATAAATCGTATCATTTTCATCAATGATTTCGTCGCTACTTACAATGATGATGGGAGTTTCATCTGTTACCCCTAAAGTAGCACTATGAACTCTGGCAACAACATCTTCAATACTTTGAATGTTAGCGACTTTCCAGACTCGTTTCATACTACTAATTAATGGGGTAATCATGGTGTCAATAGCAGTCGTAGCGCCATTGCTTCCCCAAACGAGGAAGGATAGGTTGTTTTCAAAAACGGCAGGGTTCACTTGATTACTAGCAAAGATATTTCCTAGACCAATCGCAATAGTTGTATCTACTGTAGACCAAGATTGTTTTTGTAGTAAACCAGCTGCTTTATCATATCCGATCCCTGCAATAGCTTGGTTGTAGATACTATCTTTTGACCAAATTGTGGTACCTGAACTGGCTACATAATTGGTATCTAAAGTAGCCCCGTATTTTAAGGCTAGGTAAGTTTGAATTTTTTGAATATCATCGCTGGTTTTTGCACCTTGATAGACTACAAATTCACCTAAGGTACCGTGAAAATCTGGATTGGTATTATACGAACTTCCCAAATCATAATTATTTGTGGAAGTAAAGTTTTTAGTATTGTTGCCTGTGACAGGTACTTCTCCATTTGTTGCTACGCTAAAGGTGTTTCCATCTCTAGAAGTAAATGCTACAAAGGCTTCATTAACCTCTGTCTCTTTTACTCCCTCTGCAATAACAGCCACTCTAGCCTGAACAGCCGATACCTTATTAATATCCATTTCGTAAGCATTGTTGCCGCTACTAGCTGGACCAAAAATTCTTTTCGCTCCTCCACTACTTACTTTTCCTGCTGCAAAAATGGTAAAGTTATTAGTCCCTGTGACGCCGAGTCTAGAAGGGAAATGTAGTTCATCATTGCTTCCGTCAAATACAACTCCTGGATTAAAATTAATCGCTTCTGTCTGACTACCGTCTTTATAAATAGGTTGTTGATTAGCAGTTGTTTGGGTAGTATGGTCTTCTCCTATTTGCGTATTCCATTGTTGTACAGGATTGTTTGTTATTGCATTGGTAGTACCTGCATCGGAATATATATTTTTATCTGCTCTTAACCATACCCCTAATTCATGTGCGATCCCTCCCGGAGCAGGCGGCGGTTCTTGAATGAAGGTAAAATAATCCCCATCACTAAAATCATACGTAGCCAACAGGTTACCAAATGCATCTTCTGTAAGCGCAACTTCTGTTGGTGTGCCTGTAGAAAAGTTAGCAGAATTATGTACCAGTAAATAAGTAGCACCTGTGGGTGCTTTGACTGTGACCGTACCAACATTTCCTGTCTTTTCTTGAATGATCCAAACCCTTTCCATTGCAAAATAGGGGCCATCTGGAGTAAAGGAATTGGGGGTGTAGGAGGTTAAGAAACCAAGGGATTCGTTATTATCTCCCCATACCATAAAATCTCCATTATTAGGAAAGGATTGAGTGTTCAGTTTATTGGTGGCAGGTAAATCGGTACCTGTATGATCCCCTAAATACATGACCACATTATTAGTAGCATTGATGGTCGTCGATTGTTTTTGGGATAAGCCAGAAGCATTATCTTGTCCGATACCTGCAATATTATTTTGGTAGTCTGCATTTGCTGTCCAAATGACCTCTCCTTTAGAATCTAGATAATTTACTAAATTGGTTTCACTGCCTAAAGTGATACCATATTTGATGCCCAGGTAAGTATTAATTCGGAGTCGTTCTTGGTCATTTACCTTTCGAGAATAGAAAAAGACTTCTGGAGAATTTCCATAATAGGTAGCACTATGTACTGCTCCCCAATGGAAATGGGTCATCGCAAAATTTGGGGTGTTAGTGGCATCTCGGTAGGTTGGATTTCCATTAACGTCATTTCCCCAATCGTTGGTAGCGGACCATACATTGTCAATTAAATAACTACGGGTATCAAATAGAAAGCCTTGGTGGGTTCCATTTGATTCTAGATTGGCTCCAGTAGTGCTATTCCAAGAATGTCTATCACTAGAACCAAATTGATGATAAATACCTTTATTACCAAAAGTATAATGTGCGCCCCCTGCTTTTGCAGCAAAATCAGTAACAAAACCATTGTTGCCATTATAGCCCTCTTCGTTTTCTGCCATGACGGTGAACCGTTCTCCTTCTGTCCAGGTATTGGTATTAAACCCATCTTCTTTTCTGAACCAATCATTCCCATCAAATTCAATGTTTGGATTGAAATTAATGCCTGCTTCTATAATTTTAGGATCTCCACTGATGAAGTCGAATAACCCATAAGTCTGATCCGCTGCTATGGTACCCGAAAAATCTTCTACTCTAGTAATAATATTATCATTCGTTGCATCGTAGGTAATGGAGTTTGGAAGGGTCCATAATTCTAAACCTAAAGCTACTCCACCAGGGGTTGGAATTTGACGATAATATACTTCCGCAATTCCAGGATCTGAGCCCGCTAAGTCATTTTTAGGATCATTAATGTTTCCGTTAGCATCGCTGTAGTCATCTGCACCTTCTAAATTATTATCTAGCCCATTAGCACCAAAAACTGCTGTTAATAGTAAGCCCGATTCTTCCTTATCTTCCGTACCATCATTGTCTGTATCAATATCTAAAAAATCTTCGCAAAAATCACCATCTTGGTTAGGCGGTACTAAGCCAGTTCCATAAGCGGAATTTATTCCGTTATTCGTTAGGTATTGCGCGGGTGTATCATTATTTGGTGCAACATAAGTTAAAGTTGGTTGACCTTCTACGTTATCAGGAATCCCATCATTGTCAGAATCAAGATCTAGTTGATTCGGAACTCCATCTTGGTCTAAATCACATATGCCATTGCTTACTTGAAAATGTAATTCATTGATCCAAGGATTTTGATTGGTATTACCAGCTATTCCATATAATCTATAATACTGATACGGAGTGGAATTAGACCATTGGAAAGTCTCTGCATGAGGAGCAGAACTAATAACGCCTGGTGTATTATTGGGAGGTCGCATTTTGACATAGTCAGGAGATATATCTATCCAACTGGTACCATCAGAACTAGCTTGCATTCTAGTTGTTGCTCCAGTATTGAACATATAACTGTCACCAATTTGAAATTCAATACCTGTTAACACCAATGGTTTTGGAAATTTTAAGCGGACAATTTCTTTGTCAACAATAGAAACATCAGGGTAATAAAAATTATTATTGGAAGCATTTCCATCTAATAAAACTTGGATATCTCCAGATGTGTTAGCTGTAGCTGATAGTTCTATATTTTGTTTATTAGCGACTACGGTGTAATCGAATGCAGTGCAAATAGCATTTTCTGCTATATCCGAAATACCATCATTATCATCATCTAAATCATTCAAATCACAAACCCCATCATTATCAGAATCTATATCAGTTGGATAATAATAAGCCGTTGCGGTATTCAATGGGGCTCCTTGATTTTGAACGGTGTAAGCGCCATTGGTTGTTACATTAAAATTGAAGGAAATGGAACCAGTTGTGCTGGAATAAGCTTCAGTTGCGATGATAGCGTTGGCAGGGTCTCTTAACTCAAAGGTACCCGCAGCATTGGCTGCTTCATAGTCAAGTGTTAAGGTAGCGGCAGCATTATTACAATCGCCTCCAGTTTGACCAGTAATTTCTAAAGGAGATGGATTTAAAGCGAACGCAACAGTTGCCCATTGTTCGCTAGCAAAACTAAAGCTACCCATTGGTGTGGCACCAGCAGTCGCTTGTATTTCTGATACCAACATCGTTTCTACTCCTCCGGAATTACCACTTTGATCGGTCGCAAGTATGGTAGCTGTCGCTGAGTTCGAACTTAAGACACCAGCGCTAGCACCATCTATAGCTACATATTGAAAATAGCTAAGATTTTCAATACCAGTAGTAATAGAAGGAGCTTGCGGATTATTAGAAGTACCGCTATTATTTGCCATAGCATGTATGGGGTTGGCGGAATCTATTTTATCCCTGTCAAATCTTATAGTCGTAACCACTGTGGGTTCGGAAGGAAAAGAAAAACTATAGGTAGGGTCCTCGGTACCATCTATTATTCGATAATATACACCAGCAGTTGGTCCTGCTGTTCCAGTCCAAAATTCGTATAAGTTACTGAAGCTGGCAGGTTCTGTAATAGCACCATCATCATCCGTTCCAATAAAAACCATGACTAAATCTCCCGGATTTGAGCTAGGAGGTATTGTAACAGTGACCGAACCTACGGCGCCTGGATACAGATCTTGATTTACAAAGTTTGGCGAAATCTGAGCAGTTAAAGAGGAAATGTTAGCTACAACTAGTATAAAGCATATCAAAGCCCTAAAAACGAATGAGTAGACTAATTGATAAGAAAGCACATTGTTAAATTCAGGGAACACTTTTTGGTGTGCTGTACTTTTAATTTTTTTTGGAAGCGGATTTAAATGTTTAATAGCATTCAAATTCCTCCAACGAGTAACATTTTGTTGCATGGTGATTACAGTTTACAATTTCTTATAAAATTATATTAATGTAAAGCTGTAAGTCCGCAAGAGTAGAAAAATGGGTAAAGAACATTCAAACGAGACAGACGATACCACTAGAATCGTGATAAAACGAGTACTCATTTATCATTAAGTCATTACCATTAAAGTTTACTAAAATAGTTGGTACTATTTTAGCAGTTTTTTTTGTATCGAAAAGAGTCCTCTTGCAGGACTTATGCTTCAAGCTAGGATATTTTTATCCTGGCTTTTTTTGTTGTATTGTGTTTATTGAAAAGTAGACTTGTTAGAGAAAAGCTAAGTACAGGACTTAGTTTTGACTAATGTGTGTTGTGTTTATTAAAATTGTAGGCTTGTCAGAAATAGAGCTAAGTATCTAACTTAGTTTTGACTAATGTGTCTAGTAGATTATTTTTGGAAAAGATTTAGTATATTTATTAGAGTGTTAATAAAATTAAAATATATTTTATATGTTTCGATCTTTACAAAGCATGGTACTGCTCCGTATCTCTAAATAAAAATACTACTGATGGTTTGCCCAATGACATGTCTCTATAATAGCGAGTGGGAGATAGTAGGTGGGGGTAATACAAATTGATAGAACAAATCTAAGACATAAGGAATTTATCTTTTGTTAGGTGGAACTTCTTTTGTGACAGTAAAAAAGTTTTTTTTTAATTGTTATTATTTGATTTACAATGATTTACGATTCAAAGAGTGACAAAATAAGGAATTTATTTTTTTACAATAAAAAATATTTTTAATATAAAAAAATAATAAATGTATTTATCGTCTTTATTTTATGAACTCTTCGACTACAATGTTTTATACAGAAAAATTTATTTGTATTTATTGTTGTGTAGTTTATATTTGCCGTTTTGTAACTGATTTTTTTTGTTATAAGCGATGTTTTTTCTGCTTCATACAGGACGCTATTCTGGTCAAAATTTATTTTTTTCAAGAAAAGTAAAATTTTAACCAAATGTATTTCCGATGAAGGCAAAAAAAAAGTAGTCCCATCCAAAGTGAGACTACTCCAATTATTAATATATTACTATTTTCTTGATCCGATTATTCCACTCTAATCATCTTTTTAGATTTAGTTCCAAATTTAGTAATCAACTGATAGTAAATAAATCCTGGTGCAGTCTCCAATTCATTTAATTGAATGACATTATATCCAGCTTTACCATCTTGCTTTATTACCTGAATCACTCTACCAGCTTCATCTCTTAATATCAATTCTACAGAACTGTTAACAGGTAAAGTATATCCGATGCTTGTTTGGTTTCTAAATGGATTTGGTTGATTTTGTGCTAAGTCAAAATCGGTTGTACTATCATAGTTAGTGAACTGTAATTGTACCTCCATTATATTATCCTCCAAGTCATACGCTTCTGCGACAGTTGGGTGACTATTTAATCGGAGTACCTCACTCATTCTAGTATCCTTAGTTGCTTGTAACTGAATTGTGAATAGTTTTTCTTCACTTACTAAGTAGTTCGGTTGTTGATTCCAGCTTACTGTAATTCTACCTGCATCTAAGTTATTGAGTCCAAAGTTTTCTGTCGTCATTAATGCCCCATGTATTTGGTCGATCATTATATTTTTAGTATTGACCGTAAATTGGTAGCCTTGTATTTTACTGATGTCCTTTGCTCGCAAGTCAATCTCATAGGTCTGCCCTGCTTTTAAGAATTGATCAGCAACTTGTATTTCAAATACTTCCGCACTATTTCTTGGTGTTGCTTGGTGGAAGGCATTCGGTCTAACGTTTCCGTTAATATCTCCGATTTTTATTGCCACAAAATCCATCACCATATTGTTACTTAGATTACTAATATGGGCTTGTTCAGGGAAGTTCTCTGATAGTGGATTATCTGTAGTAAATTCATAATTAGCTTCCACAAAACGCCAGCTGGTATTATTCGTAAATTCAGTATCAATCGCAAGAATCATTTTTCTTAACTGCACTAAATCAAAAGCAGTAACCGTTTTCGATTGGTTCACATCTGCTGCAATCCATTGATATGGATTGTCAAAAGGCTGAACCCCTAAGATGTGCTTTGTCATCAACACCAAATCAAAAGTACTTACACCATTCAACGGAATATGATTCTTTTGCGGTGTAACGGTATAGCTTTCTTCCATCGGTAACTCAAAGTGATAGAACCCATCATGAGTAGTCATATAATCTATTTGAGTGGTACTCAACAAAACTTCTTGTACAGCATCTCCTTTCCAAGTATTTACTTGGCCACCTAACAATGCGTTAGTGGCATCGGTAGATTGAGTTGCCACACAGCCCTTATTATTGTCTTGGACATTAATATAGGTTTCACAGAAGTTCCAATTACCTTCAGGATCAGTGATATATAATTGTACTTCTTGATTTCCTAAAGTTGCACAAGTAAAGACTAAGTTAGTTGGTAAAGCGCGCACTTCCGCAAGGGTAGTCGGTTGCTTCATCGGCATACTTTCATGCCATAAACCTAGTTGATAATCTGGACATTGTGAGAAGTCATTGACACTTATATCACTAGCCCAAGTTTCGACCATACCCATCGGCATCAGCTCAATCGCTAGCCCATGATAACAGTAAGCAGGGAATTTGCTACAATCTACTACTTCTTCTATTTCTTCTTCAAATACGGGCGTTGCTTCAGGATCTATATCGCTTATCGTATCGGTTACGATAGTATCTAAAACGGTAATACTTGTATCTCCGATAATCACAATATCCTCAATAGGGATAATGAAAATAACAGCAGGATCATGATCGTCTTCATCTTGACCAATTTTACTATCTCCATTAATGTCATCGTCATCAGCAAAGGTATCATTCTGTTCATCATCATCTGATACAGAATCCGCATCAGGTGTATTTGATCCACCTTGCTTATCCGATCCATGTGTGATTTCTCCGAAGTTAGTGATACTCTCTCCCCTAAAATCAGGTTCAATAGTGAATAGAATATTGAAATTTACGGAGCCTAAAGAAGGTAGATAATCAATTGTGTAAGTTGGGAGACTGCCGACTAACATCCAATCGTTGACATTTCCTGTATTTGCGTTTGTATTATCTGCAATTCTAAAACGTAAGCCTTCTGGAATATAATCGACTACTGTAATATCATAAGCATCAACATTGCCTTGATTGAAAATGGTCATTTGATATTCGACAGGATAACCCGCTAACACAGGAGTTCGTTGAGTAGGTGCTAATTGCTTAATCAATGCGAGATCAAAAATTTGTATTTCTTCAAAATCAGAATCATCCTCATCTCCATTTTCATTATCTGTTGCGTCATCTTCCATGTCGCCATCATTCGTTGGATCGTTGTCAGCATCTGAATCAATATCATAATCAGTCGTATCATTTCCTTCATCATCTTGACTGCCACTAATCTCGCCTGTATTTTTCCATGCACCTACATCTGCGCAAGCTTGGATAATAAAATTAATAGAGACAATAATAGAATCTCCACCTTGTAAGGTATCACTAATGATCGTAGTAGCAGAACTTCCAGTAGGCAACCAATCAGGATTTAGGGCAGCATCAAAGGCATAGCCACAAGGTGTTTGTTCTGTTATTTCAATATTGGTGCTCGGTACGTTTCCTTGATTGTATACTGTGAAATCAAAAGTAATAACATCACCATAAGCAAATGGGCCGACTGCCGAAGTTGTTTTCTTTAAGGCTAAGTCAAAGACATCAATAACAGCAGGATCGTGATCGTCTTCATCATTAGTTCCATCTCCATTTGTTTGATCGTCTGAAGGACTATCTGGTTCGCCCCCTCCATCGTTGCTAGGGTCGTTATCTGGAGTACTATCCACATCGCTATTGGTAGTATCATTTCCGTCTCCATCTTCACTACCGCCAATTTCACTATAATTGGTATAATTATCATTACCTGCACTATTTGGTGCAAGGCTTAAAAAGATACTAACAGTAGTAGATTCTCCCGGTAATAAAATACTGGAAATGGTGGTGTTGACCGTAGGGGCTGCGCCAGACCAAATTGAATTTAAACTAGGATCATAAATTAATCCAGTAGGAATATGATCGTAGATTAAGATGTTTTGAGCAGCTACATTTCCTTGATTGATAACAGTAATTTCATATTCTATAATATCTCCGTAAGCGTAAGGGCCAGGTGTTGCCACTTGTTTGATTTGAGCTAAATCAAATAGGACAATTGTTTCTGGATCATTATCATCTTCATCGCCATTATTGTTGTCATTGGTATTATCATCTGTTGGATCATTCGTTGGGTCACCATCTGCATCAGAATCTATATCATCGTCTGTTCGATCTTCTCCTTCTTTATCTTCAAAAGAATCTATTTCTGCTATGTTCGTCCATGCAGTGGTAGAGGCAGGTTCGCAAGCTTGCACTTCTAGTACAATGGAAACAGTCGTGCTATCTCCTGCAACAATCGGACCCGCTAAAGTAGTGGAAGCAATACCAGTACCAGAGTCAAACATCCACGAAGAAGAGTTCGTACCTAAGTAGCGATAACCACAAGGAATGAAGTCATTGATAACTGTATTATATAAATCAACATTCCCTTGATTGAATACCTGAATGTCAAAGACAATCGTATCGCCATACACAAAAGGCCCCGTGTCCGTAGTTGTTTTAATTAAAGCAATATCTATTATTTCTGGACCTGCTGGATCGGAATCATCTTCATCTCCATTGGTGCCATCGGTCACGTTGTCTTCCATATCGCCATCATTATTCGGGTTGCTATCTGGGGTGCTATCTACATCGTTTTGTGGGTTGCCGTTTTCATCTTCAAAGCTGCTGATTTCTCCTATATTTTTCCAATCATCTATGCCACTTGACATTTCTAATTTTAAAAATAAAGGAATAGTTATACAGTCAGCCCCATGTAATAAAGGAGTCGTGTGTTTGTAATTTAAAGTGGTAGGAGTAGGCCCACTTCCAGTCCAACCTACATTCAAGCTAGCATCATAACTATAGCCGACTGGGACATAATCGGAGACTATAATATTTTGAACTGGACTGGCTGCTTGATTACAAATTTCTATAGAAAATTCCAAAATATCTCCATAGGCATATGGGGCAGGTGTAACTAGTTTTTTAGTTAATGCTAAATCATAAATTTCTACAAAAGCAGGATCATGGTCATCTTCATCAACCGTGCCATCGCCATCTTCTTGATCGTCAGTCGGGCCATTAGGTTCTCCTCCTACATCATTGTTTGGATCATAATCAGTAGTACTATCCACATCCTCACCAGGGTTTCCATTTTCATCAAAGGCACTACTGATTTCAGCTTCGTTAGTATGGCCATTTGCATTTGTACATTCCTGTACGATTAATTCTATTTGTAAAGTATCTCTTGTTTGTGCAGGAAGATTAGCAATGACACTCATCGGAACGGCTGTCGCAGTTGGCGTCCAATTATTCGATACATTTATTAATGCACTTGGGTCATAGCTAAATCCGCAAGGAACATGATCTGTGATTTCTACGTTCGTTGCATTGATGTTTCCTTGGTTGATTACTTCAATATCAAATACTACTTTTTGACCATAACTATATGGGCCTGGTGTAGCAAGATTTTTAACTAAAGCTAGGTCATAGCAGTCTGGTAATATTTCAAAAGAACAAGTGCTTATACAGTTATTTTCATCTTGTATCGTAATGGTATATATGCCCAATGTCAAGCCTGTAAATAAACCTGTTGCTTGAGTAGTAGCACCTCCATCTATGCTATAGCTAGGTGTACCTGTTCCGCCAGAAGCCATGACTTCTATACTTCCATCATTAAAGGCACAAGATTCTGGAACGACTTCTACGAGCTTACAAACTAGAGTTGTTGGTTCATTAATTCTTGCGGTACAAGTTGATATGCAATTATGTTCATCTCTGATGTTTAGTACATAATCGCCACCACTTAAACTAGAGAAAATATTGCTTGTTTGCCAAGCACCTCCATCTATGTTGTACTCATAGTTACCTGTGCCGCCCATACCTGTTACCGTGATAATTCCATCCCCATCATCCTTACAAAGTAAATCAACAACTGTAGTCGTACAAGTTAATAAAGGTGGCTCACTTAGCGTTACCTCACAAGTAGTTGTACAATTATTTGCATCCCGAATAGTTATAGAATAATCGCCGGCTACTAGTCCAGAAAAGACTGCATCAGGTTGCCATGGATTCCCATCTAAACTATATTCATAGCCTGGTGTACCCTCTGTTGCCAGAACTGTTATGTTGCCATCCGTTCCATCTTTACAAAGAGGATCGGTTGGTATTAATTGACAAGTTAATTGGGTCGGTTGTTCTATTTCTACCGCACACATACTGATACAATTGGTACTACCAATATTCCGAATATAAATGGTATATTGACCAGCGGTTAAATTATTGAATGCTCCTGTTGGTTGCCAGTTTGTACTATCTAAACTAAATTCATACGGTGGATTTCCTTCTGTTCCTATCACCGTGAAACTTCCTGTAGCATCGCCAAAACATTCTACGTGTGTGACCGCTGAAATTTGACAATATGGGGCATCGGGTGTGGTGATCGTTACCGAACAAGTGCTAATACAATCATTCTCATCTCGAACAGAAATGATATAAGAACCTGCCATTAATCCAGTAAAAGAATTACTAGCTTGATAGTTCGTTCCATCAATACTGTATTCGTAAGTGGGTACACCACCGACTGCATTGACGATTATCGTACCATCAAAAATACCACAGTTAGTCGCATTCGTAGAAACGATAGTACAACTCAATGCACTCGGTTCTGTGATGGTTATTAGGGAGGATAAAATACATCCTTGGGCATCTCTTACGGTAATGACTTGATTACCTGCTGTAAGATTTGCATAGATGTTGCCCGGTTGCCATGCCATGCCATTGAGGCTATATTCGTAAGGGGCGGTGCCACCAGTTGGCGTAACGAAAATCACCCCAGAAGCATCTCCATTACAAGCAACCTGTGTCACATTGGTTGTAAATGCCAAAACAGGTGGTTCTCTCAAAGTTATATCACAAGAAGTGATACAATTAATATCGTCGTTATCTCTTAGTTGAACGGTGTAATCGCCTATTGGTAATCCAGTAAAAGTATTGCCAAGTTGCCAAGTTGCTCCACCATCTATACTGTATTCGTAATTTCCTAATCCGCCGATAGCCGCTACGGTAATGATACCATCGCTTCCACCATTACAACTAATATTCGTACCTGTTAGAGAACAAGATAAAACAGTTGGTTCCGTAATGATCGTAGTACAGGTACTGGTACAAGTTGGCGTATCTACATTTCTAATAGTGACGGTATAAGTACCTGCTGTTAAGCTGTCAAATGTTCCAGCAGTTTGCCAAGTCATTCCATCTAAGCTAAATTCAAAATCTCCACTACCTGACGAACCTTCGGCTATCAAGCTTCCATCTGTTCCATTTTTACAAGTAACATTTTCGGTAGTCGTAATCGTACAAACAGGAGGCCTTGGTTCGGAGAGTATCGCCCTACAAGTGGTGATACATCCATTGGCATCTTTTACAGTAAGCGTATAATCTCCAGCGCCTAAATTGGAAAATAAACTACTCCTTTGGAAGGTAGTTCCATCTATGCTAAATTCATATGGGCTAGTGCCGCCAGTTGGTATCGTTTCGATTGAACCATTATTTGTTATACAGCTACTATCATCCGTTGCTTTAATAGAGCAAGAAAGAAGTTCTGGTTCTTTTAAAGTAAGTTCACAAGTAGAAGTACATCCATTGGCATCTTTTACGGTGACGGTGTGCATCCCTGCGGCCACCCCTGTAAAAGAAGTACCTGGTTGATATGGTGCACCATCTAAACTATATTCGTAAGGAAGCGTGCCTCCTCTTGCTTGGACTTCCATGCTGCCGCTATTATCCCCATTACATAATAGATCTGTACCTTGTACTCTACAGCCAAGTTCGTCAGGATGTGTTAGAGTGACTTTTGTCTCTTTTATACATCCATTGGCATCTGTCACAATGACTCCATAGGTGCCTGCTTCTAAGTTGTTAATATCTTCTGTATCATCATCTGTTGCATCTGGACCATCGTTCGTCCAATCAAAAGTAAAAGGGCCAGTACCTCCTGTAACGGTTAAATCAATTGCTCCATCTGTACCTTTAAAACAAGAAGGATTAGTTAGACTAGTCGTTAAAGTCATCTCTGGATGAATACCTATTTCTACTTCGCAGGTAGTAGTGAGTCCATTATTATCGGTAACGGTTACAGCGTAAGTACCCGCTATTGGTGGATTGATATTGACACCTTGTGTGGTGCTTGTAAATCCATTGGGTCCAGACCAATTCCATCGGACATTATTCATGCCGATCTCTTCCATGACCAATGCCGTTTCTGGACACACGAAACTATTATTTGCTATTTGACAAGCGACCATGATGACCTTTATTTCGGCGGGGTCATGATCGTCTTCGTCTCCATTCGTATTGTCGGTTGCATCGTCTTCAACGGCTCCATCATTTGCGGGGTCATTGTCAGGAGTACTATCAATATCAGGTGGACTATCTCCATTGCTATCTTGTGATTTATTGATTTCTGCGTAGTTGATATAGCTGCCACTTGTAGGAATAGAAGTGACTTCCGTTACTAATTTTATAGTCTGACAATTTCCTACCGTAATAGGCCCTGGGATTGTTTGGAAATATTCATTAGCTACGCTACCAACGGTCCAATTTGGATCGGTGACTGCCATACCTGTTGGCACGTAATCTACTACTTCAACATTGTAAGCATCTATTTGTCCTTGATTGCAAACTTCAATATCATAAGTGACCGTGCTACCGATGGTGACAGGAACGGCTTGCATCGGACTCAGCTTTTTGGTTAATGCTAAGTCGAAGGTATCTAAGACTACCTTACCATTATCTTCATCATCTTCGCTTTGGTTGCCATCATCATTATTTGGGGTGCTATCAATATCTTCTTTATCGGCTTTTGTGATTTGTGCCTCATTGATGGTACAGCCATAGTCTTCTACAGTAACGTCTATCCAGAGGGTATCACAAGTTCCATTTTCTATAACACTTATATCCCAGTCATTTTGAGTAGGACTGTAGTTGCCAGTAGTTTGAGTATGGGAGACATAGGTGACACCACCGGGTAATTGATCTGCTACTTGTACATCGAATGCATCATAGCCTGGGTCCAAAGCAGGGTCTGCTTTATTACAAACGACTAGCTCATAAGTTATTTGACTACCGATAATAAATGGTGTTGGAATATTGACTACATTTTTTTCTAATTCTAAATCAATACATTCGTCTTGCATAATCATAATGGTGTCCGATGCGCTTGGACATAAGTCTGTGCTTCGGAAACCTTTGACAATATATTTACCGGGTTCGATTGGTCCAGTCCATTCCTCTGTTGGAGTAGAAGCTTTTATGATTTCAAAACCACCATTTAATAAATACCATTCATAATAATCATAGCCAGGGTTGGTGTTTAAGGTATTTGTTTCATAGGGCGCACAAATGAGATTATCGCCAGAGATAGTCATTTGTCCAACTGGTTTCACTTCAATTTTTACGCTGTCTCTTCTTACACAACCGCCATTGAATGTTAGTGCTACTTCATAGCAATACATACCGGGGGTATCAGAAAGGAAATCTGGATCAATCCTATTAGGATCGTCCAAGTTAGTAGTAGGCGACCACTGTATTTCTACATAGTCTTGGTATTCTATTGGAATACTTAACTCCAAAGTAGCCACTTGATTTTGACAAGTGATGGAGTCAGAAATGTCTAAATCAAATTCTTCTACCCCTCTTATAAATCGAATTTCGTCATAAGTACATTCTCCAATTCCACCTGAGAAATATAATTGGGTAACAATAGAATTATCTATCACACTGATATAGGTACTATCTCCAACCGTTCTAGTATTTACATTACTAGCAGGATTGAAAGTGAGTGTATTATCCCCACAAATTTCGATACCTAATTCTTGTCCGGGACAAAGAACGGTAGTGGGTGGTAACATCGCTGTGAACTCTGGTTCTACACTTGCGTAAGGCGTTGCCAAATGATTACAAGTACATTCAGAGTCATAAACCATATCCAGAATTATTGGACAAGCATTGATCTCCGTTACCGTATAACATCCTGTTAAAGTGATTGAATCACCACTAGCCACAAAGACATCATTATAAGTGTCACCTCCTAAAATAGGATCATAAAAATCTAAGATATTATCTCCTAATATATCGTCATGTAAATTGACAGAGACATCCCCCATATAATCTGGTCCGGGATTTCTAAGTGTTGCCTCATAACAAATTGTTACTGGATCATCCGTTCCTGTACACTTTTTAAACAACTGTATATCAGTAGTCTCTAATGGACCTTTTAAGGTTAAAGTGAAAGTTGGGTTGACAGAGGATTGTACATAGACATCACATAGACCTCCATCCGTACAGGATTCGTCTTCTACTAAATTTTTAGTATCTACTTGTATATCATAGTCTCCACAGATAGCATCTGTGTCAAAGTCAGCTTCAAAATTTAAAGTAAAAGCACCGCCGATTGGCATGTTCTCAAAACCTTGGAAACAAATTTGAGTTTGCCCATTTATATCCGTAATAATTTCTGTTCCAACATCCAAAGAGGTAGGAATAATATAACGCATAGAACCCGGTCGATAGGTCAAGCCTGTCGGTAAGGTGATACACATCGTCACACTATCCCCTAAGGGTTGTTCCGAAATATTTTGTCCTGTTATTTTAAAAGTAGGGGTCTCTTGTCCACAAAATGCTTCGGATGGTTTTGCGGTAATGAGTACCTGTCCATAGTCAGCAGGATCTGCCCCGTTAATAATCATTTGATTACTAGTAACGATACCAGAACTTAAAATATCTGGACTACAAGGATCTGTAGCAGTAGCTACAAAAGTGGCTTGAGATCCAGAAATAAATTCATCACATTTGGTTTCTACAAAGAAACGTACGAGTACATAATTGCTATCTGCTGCACTAGTCACACCGGGTAGTCCATTGCTATGAATGGCATTACTAAAGTCATTATCTTCTGTATAGATCAAATTATTCCCATTGATAGCTGGATCAACAATGGAGTAAAAGGGGAGCGAGAAATCTCCGCTATTTGGATAGGAAGCTTCGAAGCTACCAGATATAATTTCCATTCCGACCAAGGGCAAATCAATATCTAATACAATGTCTGTTAAAGTGGTGGTCTTTACATTTTTGACCAATACGGCCATTGGGATGGTATCGCACAGGGCATACGTTTCATCTTCGATAGGGGTTAAAAAATCTGCTTGAATACCAGACTCCTCAAATACATATTGATAACAGGTTTCAATACTATTACACGCCTGTGTTTCTCCTGCTAAGGCTGCCATGATGGAACGACCCATACAACCAGAGGTAGTCGTAATACAAATTTCTGGTACATCGGGTGGGGTAGGGCAGAAGAGTAAAGACGTTCCTATTTTGAATTCGGTACATTCACCGGGAGCGAGATCAGGTAAAAATACAGCATAAGTGGTAGTAGTAGGACTCACAGAAACGGTATCAAAAAGTAACGGATTCATAGCCGCATCATAGCCTCCTGTGAATACCACACTATTCGTCAGAGTGATACTGGCAAGCATTCCCATGTGGGTTTCTAAAGTTGAATCTGTCCCATCTGCACAAACGGTGATGGTATTTAATTCTTCACTAGAACCCGGAGAGGTACTTGACAATAAATTTCGATCTTGTTCTTGTGTCAATTCAGGGAAGCCATTGCTAATATCTGTAGTGACTACATCTCCAGAGGTGACATCTTCCCAACGGAATAAAGTATCTAATTCTAACACATTATAATAATAGCCTAATCTATCAACCAAAGCGGATCCATTTATTCCACAAATATTAGGTAATTCATTACTAGTGCCAGTAGTAGATTGGTTACATCTAAAACAATTCCCATTTAGTGTTTCACAAGTTCGATAATCGTAGGTGATTTCATAATTTGAAAAGTCTGGGGTTTCAGATGGACATATTTTACAAAGATCATAAACGATCTTAAAGTCATCTACATAGCCACCTAGTCCTACTCCTAATCCGGGGTAGCCATCTGCCTCTGGATTGAAAGTGAGTGTACCTATATCTCCTTCTGATACGGTACAATATTCTTGTCCATCTACGGTTGCACAACTATGATTCGTCATAGATTGTACATTCAAAGGGTATTCCAAGCCACCCTTAGTTACAATCTTTGCATTGCCACAATAGATGAGTGGAGAATACATAGGTATCTGAATATCTTCTAAGGTAAAGAACGGTCGGTATTCGGCTGTAAACCAGTTTACAGGAGAGGTAGTCACTACATTGAAAGAGTGCTCGACTTGCCCACCACAATCATCCAAGGTCATTTCTGTTACGGCATTAATGCCTTCAGGGCAGAAGGTTTGGAATGGGCTATTTTCTCTACAGTTCGATAAACTTAATAAACAATCCGAATCAAATTCATCTAAAAAATGTCCAGTAGCGACATTTAGAATCTGTGGATCTCTGTAGGTGAAATCTGGATTGGCAATTTCGTTTGCAGCAGCTTTTACATTTTTTGTTAGTGGTAATAACCATCGCATATAAATGGTGTCACCAATCTCTATATTAAAAGCTTCTTTAATTTGATCCAAACAATCTACCTCTTCCCAACTTGCTGTTTCTGTGCCTCTACAATCTTCTAGTTTATTAAAATTTCTAAAATAAACACCGAACAAATTCCCGTCATGGTATTCATATCCAGAGTTACACATAGGGGTATTATAGGTAACATCATCCCAAGGCGTTTTTGCCGCATAGGCAAAGAAACCTGTAGAACCAGTTGTATTCGGATTATCTAAACAGTCAGAGAAACTACTAATGTCTATGGGAACTTTTCCAGCCCCTCCTTGTTTGGCAAAATCTAAGCCGAGTAATTCTGTACCACTAGCATCTATCATTAGTTCGGTATCGTCATTTCCGCCCCATCCATTGCTGCCAATGTTGGTGATATTGGCAACGAAATACCACTGGTATAATTCCCCAACTGACTCTGGCGAATTAAAAGTCATCCAGCCCTCATAATACATGGTATCGCAAGGTAGGAATCGAGTACGGTCTTCTATAGGGACATCTTCTATTTTTACTTTTTCGGTCATGGTCTCATCTGTATAACCCAAGTTCCAACGCTGTATATTTGCACCGCTTGCTATATCACATTCACAACCACAATTAGAAGGATCACTTCTGAAAAGTGCAACATCACAAGCTTTTACAGTCTTACAAGTACAACCGTCTGTTGTGCAAGTTTCAATTACTTGGTGAGTACCATTCATGTAAATAGGTGGTGTGCAACTAGCAGAATCTGCTTCTATCTGGTAGATATAACAAACTGTATCTCCTACATTTAATTCCCCTATGGGTAGCGAAAGCAAACGTTGATCTGGGGCAAGATCAGTGAAAGTTCCTGTTACATTAGATTGAGTAGTGACTCCGTTTACGGTCATTGAACCAGAGCTAGGGACAAAGACAATATCGTTGACCAACAAAGGATTACCATCAAATAAAACCTGTAATTCATTAGTAGTATTTTCGGCTGGACAAGGCTCTATATTCTCTCTTTCATAGACATAGCAAAACTCAACCGTTTTAACTTTAGGAGCTATCGGGCTGGCACAAGTATTTCCTGTCGTCCTTGTGTTACCAAAATTATAAGCAAAGTAAGAATTACTAACTAAGTCTTGATTTCCTAAATTTACATAGGTAGCTCCATTGGTGATACTAAAATCTTCCACGTTTGGTTCGAAGCTAAAAGCTTGTCCACAATCTCTTTTGGCTCGCACATAAAATTGAGCAAAAGAACAATCTAGACTACTACAAGCAATCGAGCCAGCATCAGGAGGTAATGCACAAATAAAGTCAAGTTCTATACGTACCGTCAACATACGTCCGCCCGGTAAATCGTCAAAAAAACCATCGCCGTCTGCATCTGTAATACCATTACCTATTCCATCGGGATCACTCGTTAAAGTGGTTAAGTCAATATTCAAATCATCGTCTATCCATTCATAATTATCAGCTGTTATTTCAGTGCCACCAATGGTGACTTTGCTGATGTCTAAAGCAGATTGATCGCAGGTTTCAAAACCAAAAGATAAGTCAGTAAAAATTCCTCCTGCTGAATCTAATACACTGCTTTTTAAAGTCAATTCCATAATGGCAGGTGCTCCACATACACCGGGTATTTGTATTAAGTTGGAAGTTGCAATAGGAACAGGTCTATCATTAGGGCGTACTCGAATTTCACTAGCTCTATTAATGACTTGGCAAGTATCTCCATGGCAGTAGTACGCTGTTTTATAATTAATGAATTGAGTATTGACTGTGGGGCACTCATCTACTTGCATGCAGACTTGCATGTTTAAAAACTCAGACTCATTGAATAAAGTATCTACTGGATTGGCATTACTATTTCCTAAAAAGAAATTATCTGACACAATCATTTTTACGGTAGAGTCGGCAGCGTTATAGGTGTAAGGAATAGGAGTGCCATTTGCAGAAATGCTGTTTAATTGTACTTCGTTTGAGAAATCCACATTACAAATAGAAAATTCTACTTCTGTTAAATAGGCGTCAATGCCATCTTGAGAAATCTGAATATTGGTGCAAAATTCAGTACTTAAAGAATTAATGGTGGTGATGGGTACATTTCTATAATTGAGTACGGGATCTTTGATAACAGAGTTGTACGTTCGGATGGGCGTGACAGATTGTCGACACTTTTGAAAATTCCCTAAAGTGTCTTCATATATAAAACTAAAATCTAAATCTACTTCATATTCAAAGGCATTGATATTAGCATCACAGGTAGCTTCTACGCCAATGTATCCAATATAAACACCATTGGTAATTCCTTCCAATAAAAACTTGGGTGCACTTGGATTGGGATCTAGATTAGAGATTGTACCACTCCCATAATGAGTCAATTCAAATCCAGCATATTGCATACCGGGTAAAAAAGTGGCAGACATTTGGGTGCCAGAAATCGTACCTGGTTCTTCTATGAAAATCAAAAAGGCGAGGGTATCTGGTGCGCCACAAATAACTAATTCGTCTGTTTCTGCAAAGCCGGGAACACCTAGCAATTCTATGACTTGCATTTCTGGACATGGAATGGGATCTGGCATCATAAACGCTGTAGTTGTCTCAATGCCTGCTTGTGTTTTTATATCCGCAATGATCGCCTTTCGATGGCTATATATTTTCTGTTGGAGTTGTTTTTCTTCTGTACAATCGGCTATGGAATAGCTTTCTTGTAAGAGACGAAGTGTTTCCACCCTGTCTTCAAAAACTTGTTGTGTGATTGGAGTAAAAAGATTTTCTGCGTTTATATTCTCTCCATATATTTTTTCAGATATTTGAAAAAATAATAATATCGAGAGCACAAAAACTAGATAATTGTTTTTCAAAGTAGTTTTTTTCATAGGATGCTAATAAGAGACAACTAATGAGGAGAGGGGACTGCTTAAACAACTTATTCAATAAGGGGATGCTAGAGTACAATGAACATTATTACTTTATAATGATCCTGTATGGTGGGTAGTAAGTTGACAACTAAAGGGAGTGATAAAGATTTTAGGAGGGACAAATCTATGTAAGGAGGTAGTAATAAGAAGCTTTAATAATATTTACTATAAGGAGGAATAACTATAGGTAATTTATTTTATACAAATATACCTTTTAATTAAAGTATATATTTTTTTTTAACCAACTTTTGTGACTAGGAAAAGTATTGTCGTTTTGATTGATAGAGGCAATTTATTGAGATTGTTTCTAGTATATACCTAGAGTACATTAATACAGGAATAGCTTATTTTATTACTGAAAGTATTACGTGTCGGACATATTCGAAGGTGTCCGAGACGTAGTTTTCTTCTTTTTTTTATAAAAGGTGACATCTGGCTAAGGTTATTATTTATGATTAAATAAAAAAAGTAGTCCCACCCAAGGCAAGACTACTTCAATTATAAGAATTTAGTGTTACTATTTTCTTGATTCGATTATTCTACTCGAATCATTTTCTTAGATTTAGTACCAAATTTAGTAATCAACTGATAGTAAATAAATCCTGGTGCCATATCTAAATCATCTAAAGGAATTAGATTGTAACCAGCTTTACCATCTTGCTTCACTACCTTAATAACTCTACCAGCTTCATCTCTTAAGATTAATTCTACTGGGCTATTATTAGGCAATGTATATCCAATACTGGTCTGACTTCTAAACGGATTCGGATGATTCTGTGCTAAGTCAAAATCGGTTGTACTGTCATCGTTCGTGAACTGTAATTGTACCTCCATTATATTATCTTCCAGATCATAAGCTTCTGCCACAGTCGGTCGATTATTTAATTGGAGTACCTCGCTCAATCTAGTATCCTTAGTTGCTTGTAACTGAATCGTGAATAGTTTTTCTTCACTTACTAAGTAGTTCGGTTGTTGATTCCAACTTACCGTAATTCTACCTGCATCTAAGTTATTGAGTCCGAAGTTTTCTGTCGTCATTAATGCCCCGTGTATTTGGTCGATCATTACATCTTTAGTATTGACCGTAAATTGGTATCCTTGTATTTTACTGATGTCTTTTGCGTACAAGTCAATCTGATAGTTTTGTCCTGCTTTTAAGAATTGGTCAGCTACTTGTATTTCAAATACATTATCGCTGTTTCTTGGTTCAACTCTTTGTAAGGCATTCGGTCTAACATTTCCATTAACATCTCCGATCTTTATCGCTACAAAATTCATCACCATATCACTACTCAGATTGCTAATATGAGCTTGTTCTGGGAAATCTTCTGTAAGTGGATTATTGGATGTGAAATCATAATTAGCTTCCACAAAACGCCAGCTGGTATTATTCGTGAATTCGGTATCAATAGCTAGGATCAATTTTCGTAATTGAACCAAATCAAAAGCAGTAACCGTTTTCGATTGATTCACATCTGCTGCAATCCATTGGTATGGATTATCAAAAGGCTGCACCCCTAAGATGTGTTTTGTCATCAACACCAAATCAAAAGTACTTACGCCATTCAACGGAATGTGATTCTTTTGCGGTGTAACGGTATAGCTTTCTTCCATCGGTAACTCAAAGTGATAGAATCCATCTTGAGTAGTCATATAATCTATTTGAGTGGTACTCAATAAGACTTCCTGTACAGCATCTCCTTTCCAAGTATTTACTTGACCACCTAATAATGCGTTAGTAGCATCAGTAGATTGAGTTTCCACACAGCCTTTATTATTGTCTTGGACGTTAATATAGGTTTCGCAGAAGTTCCAGTTACCTTCAGGATCAGTGACGTACAATTGTACTTCTTGATTCCCTAAGGTCGCACAAGTAAAGATTAAATTAGTCGGTAATGCTCTTACTTCTGCCAAAGTAGTCGGTTGCTTCATTGGCATACTATTATGCCAGATACCTAATCTGTAATCTGGGCAACTAGAGTAGTCATTGACACTAACATCACTTGCCCAGGTTTCTGCCATTCCAATTGGCATCAACTCTATCGCTAGACCATGATAGCAGTAGACAGGGTATTCACTACAATCTACTTCCTCTTCTATTTCTTCTTCAAATACAGGTGTCGCTTCAGGATCTACATCTGTAATGGTATCGGTAACAATCGTATCTATCGTAGGAAGATCGGTGTTTCCAATAATGATTATATCTTCTTGAGCGAACAATTGAATGAATGCAGGATCGTGATCGTCTTCATCTCCACCTTGGTTCCCATAGCCATTGACCGAATCATCTGCTGCGTGATTATCATTCTCCATATCGCCATCTGCATTCGAGTCTGCATCTGGAGTATTTGGTCCGCCAGGCGCATCTGCTGCATGAGCAATTTCTCCAAAGTTAGTAATACCCGTTCCTCTAAAGCCACCGTCAATAGTGAAGGTAATATTGATGACTATAGAATCCAAAGGAGCCAAAGTATTGATGATGTAGGTTGGAACATCATCGACCAAGTTCCAATTATTTGTATTTCCTGCGCTTGCTGCTGTGTTGGCTGCAAGATCAAAAGCAAGTCCATCAGGTATATAATCAATGACGGTTATATCAAAAGCATCGACATTTCCTTGATTATAAATAGTCATTTGATAAGCCACATCGCTACCCGGTAATACAGGTGATTCCTGCGTTGGTGCTAGTTGCTTTTTGAATGCTAAGTCAAACACTTCAATATCATGGAAATCAGAATCATCTTCATCTCCGTTGCTTCCATCAATTGCATTATCCTCCATGTCTCCATCATTCGTTGGATCATTATCAGAGATACTATCAATATCTGTAACTGGGTTTCCTTCGCCATCTGTAGCTCCACTTATCTCAGCAGTATTTCTCCAAGATGCAGTACCACCACACGCTTGTATCTCTACTAATAACTGAACGGTAATACTATCTCCACCTAGCAATAAAGAATTGATCGTAGTGGTAACAAGACCCGTTGCTGCATCGTAATTCCAAGTAGGATTACTACTTGGTAAGAATTTAAAACCACAAGGTAGATGGTCGCTAATTTCAATAATACTAGCTACAACACTTCCTTGATTGTAAACGGTTAAGTCGTAGGTCATAATGTCTCCATAAGCATATGGGCCAGGTGTACTAGTAGTTTTGTTTAACGCTAAATCAAAAACTTCTACTAGTGCAGGATCTTGATCGTCTTCATCATTTTCACTAGAACCATTGACTTGATTGTCGCTACTTTCACCAACGATACCACCATTATCATTGGTAGGATCATTATCTGGTTTACTATCCGCATCATTATTACTAGTATCATTTCCTTTCTCATCTTCACTTCCATTTATCTCCGCAATATTCGTATATCCTGCTAATCCAGCATTCGTAGGGGCGATGCTTAAGTCAATGTAAACAATCGTTGAATCGCCAGTAGACCAAAGTGTATCCGTAATAACTGTTGTTACTATCGGAGCTGCACCAGACCATGTAGGATTTAATGCAGGATCGTAAATTAAACCAGAAGGAATGAAATCCGATACGCCAATATTAGTCGCAGGAATATTACCTTGGTTGTATACGGTGATTGCATAAGTTATCACATCACTATAAGCATAAGGACCAGGTGTGACGATTTCTTTTTTCTGTGCTAAATCAAAAATTTGAATTAACTCAAAATCAGAATCATCCTCGTCTCCATTGCTACCATCAGTATCGTTATCAGACATATCTCCATCGTTATTTGGATCACTGTCTGTGGTACTATCCACATCTTCATCGCTCGTATCATTTCCTTTATCATCTTCACTAGCGGTAATTTCTCCTGTATTTCTCCAAGCAGAATTTGTGATTTCTTCACAAGCTTCTACAATGTAATTGATAGAAACAATTATGGAATCTCCGGGAGCTACTAGGTCGGTAATAACCGTTGTTGCATCCGTTCCACTTAGAGACCAATCAGAATTAAGACTAGCATCAAAGGCATATCCACAAGGTGTGTAATCCGTTACCGCTATATTGGTACTTGGGATGTTACCTTGGTTATAAACGGTGTAATCGAAAGTAATTGTATCGCCATAGTAGAATGGACCAGTAGCCGAAGTTGTCTTCTTTAATGCTAAATCAAATATTCGAATAAATTCTTCATCTAAATCATCATCCCCATCCTCGAAAGAATTGTCCTCTTCATTTGCATTGTCATCAGCATCACCGTCATCATCGTCTGCATCGGCATCGGTGGTGTCGTTTCCTTTGTCATCTTCACTACTCGTGATTTCAGAAGTGTTGGTATAGTTATCACTTCCACCATCTGTTTGTGTCAAAATCAAATTGATAAAGACAACAGAAGTATCTCCCATTTCGAGGGTATCTGTAATCGTGTTGGTAACACTTGGTGCAGCACCCATCCAAGTAGGATTGATAGCAGCATCATAAGTTAAACCAGCAGGAATATTATCCGTTACAGTAATATTAGTCGCTGGGATATTCCCTTGATTCACTACCGTAATAGCATATTGTAAAGTATCTCCCCAAGTATAAGGACCCGGTGTAACAATCTCTTTAATCTGAGCCAAGTCAAAGATGCTAACAACTTCTGGATCAGAATCATCTTCATCAAAAGAATCATCATAATCAGAATCGTCTTCATCTGCATTCGTACCATCCGTCATGTTATCATCCATCTCTCCATCATTGGTCCTATCATCATCTGCGAAGGAATCTATATCATCATTGGTCGTATCGTTTCCTTGGTCATCTTCACTTCCACTAATTTCTCCAATGTTTTTCCAAGCACCTGTATCATCGCAAGGTTGTAGGATTAAGTCGATAGAAACGATAGCTGAATCCCCTCCTTGTAAAACATCTGTAATTATGTATTTAGCATCTGTACCAACTAGACTCCAATCTGGATTCAAGGCAGCATCAAAGGCATAACCACATGGAATGTAATCTGTTACTTCAATATTCGTACTTGGGATATTACCTTGGTTATAAACAGTAAAGTCAAAAGTCATCACATCCCCATAAGCGAACGGACCTATATCAGTAGTAGTTTTCTTTAATGCAAGATCAAATATTTCTACAATAGCAGGGTCATGATCGTCTTCGTCATTTATACCATCACCGTCTGTTTGGTCATCAGAATCTTCTCCTACTTCACCACCCGCATCATCCGTTGGATCATCATCTGCAGTAGAATCAATATCATCGTTAGTG